>NZ_JABXXP010000038.1 GCF_013376155.1 Nguyenibacter vanlangensis | reverse complement strand
AACGGCGGCGGCACGCAGCCTGGCGCGGGCGGCTGGCATCATCGCCGGCATGATGGCGGCCAGGGCAATGGTGGCCAGAATCAGGGTGGCCAGGGTCAGGCTCCGTCGGGGGGCCAGCCCCAGGGTCAGTCTCCGGGCCAGTCCCAGGGCCAGTCCCAGGGTCAGCCGTAAGCGCGCCCGCCCCCTGGTCCGTCGTCCCATGCCGGAGAATCCCGCGTGAATCCGTCCCGCCTGTTTATCGAACGTCCCGTCGCCACGACGCTGCTGATGCTGGCCATCATGCTGGCGGGCATGCTGGGCTATCATTTCCTGCCGGTCTCGGCGCTGCCGCAGGTCGAATATCCGACCATCATGGTCCAGACCTTCTATCCCGGCGCGGGGCCGGACGTGATGGCTACCTCGGTCACTGCGCCGCTGGAGACGCAGTTCGGCCAGATGCCGGGGCTGGACCAGATGACGTCGCAATCCTCGGGCGGGGCGTCGCTGGTGACCCTGCGCTTCGGGCTGACGATGTCGATGGACGTGGCGGAGCAGGAGGTCCAGGCGGCGATCAACCAGGCGCAGATGCTGCTGCCCTCCGACCTGCCGGCGCCGCCGATCTATGCCAAGGTGAACCCGGCGGACACGCCGGTGCTGACCCTGGGCATCACCTCGAAGACGATGCCGCTGACCGACGTCGAGGATTACGTCTATACGCGCCTGGCGCAGAAGATCAGCCAGATTTCCGGCGTGGGCCTGGTCACGCTGTCGGGCGGCAACCGCAAGGCGATCCGGGTGCGGGTCAACGTGCCGAAGCTGACCTCGTTCGGCCTGGACATGGACACGCTGCGCACGACGATCGGCAATGTGAACGTCAATTCGCCCACCGGGACGTTCGACGGGGCGCAGCAGGCGGCGACCCTGCGGGTCGACGGGCAGATCGCGGGCGTGGACCAGTTGCTGAACCAGGTCATCGCCTATCAGAACAGCGGGCCGGTGCGGCTGCGCGACGTGGCGAGCGTGGTGCAGGGACCCGAGAACACCCAGTTGGCCGCCTGGTCGAACCGCACGCCGGCGCTGGTGCTGAACGTGCAGCGCCAGCCGGGCGCCAACGTGATCTCGGTCGTCGACAACATCAAATACGCGCTGCCGCAACTGCGCCAGTCGCTGCCGCCCGGCATCACGATCACGCCGCTGACCGACCGGACGACCACGATCCGTGCCTCGGTCGCCGACGTCGAGTTCGAGCTGGGGTTGGCCATGGCGCTGGTGGTGGCGGTGATCTTCGTCTTCCTGCGCAACGTGCCGGCGACGATCATTCCCAGCCTGTCGGTGCCGCTGTCGCTGGTCGGCACGCTGGCGGTGATGTACCTGCTGGGCTTCTCGCTGGATAATCTGTCGCTGATGTCGCTGACGATCGCCACCGGGTTCGTGGTCGACGACGCGATCGTCATGATCGAGAACATCGCCCGCTATATCGAGATGGGCGACGACCGCATGACCGCGGCGCTGAAGGGCGCAGGGGAGATCGGCTTCACCATCATCTCGCTGACCGTGTCGCTGATCGCGGTGCTGATCCCGCTGCTGTTCATGGGCGACGTGGTGGGGCGGCTGTTCCATGAATTCGCCATCACCCTGTCGGTGACGATCATCATCTCGGCGATCGTCTCGCTGACCCTGGTGCCGATGATGTGCGCCCGCCTGCTGAGCGAGCGGCCGCACGGGCCGGGCGCCCATGGCTGGTCGGCCACGGTCGAGCGCTGGACCGAGGGGGTGATCGCCGCCTATGGCCGGGCGCTGGACGTGGTGCTGCGCCATCAGATCCTGACGATGCTGGTCTTCGTGGGTACGCTGGCGCTGACCGGCGTGCTGGCCTGGTTCATTCCCAAGGGCTTCTTCCCCGTGCAGGATACCGGCGTGCTGCAGGGCATTTCGGTGATGGCGCAGACGACGTCGTTCGACGCGATGGCGGCCCACCAGCAGGAACTGGGCAAGCGCATCCTGCAGGATCCGGACGTGGTCAGCCTGTCGTCCTTCATCGGCATCGACGGCCAGAACATGACGCTGAACCAGGGGCGATTCCTGATCAACCTGAAGCCGCATGACGAACGCAGCGAGACGGCGCGCCAGATCGCGGCCCGCATCCAGCAGGAGGTCGCCGACATTCCGGGCGCCAGCCTGTATCTGCAGCCGGTGCAGGACCTGTCGCTGGACACCACGGTGGCGGCCACCCAGTACCAGTTTTCGCTGGAAAACCCCGATTACGACCAGTTCCGCACCTGGGTGCCGAAATTCGTCGCGGCGCTGCAGAAGGAGCCGGCGCTGGCCGACGTGACGTCCGACCTGCAGGCCGAGGGACTGGTGGCGCACGTGACGCTGGACCGCACCACCGGGGCGCGGTACTCGATCACGCCGCAGACGGTCGACAACGTGCTGTATGATTCGTTCGGTCAGCGGCAGATTTCGACGATCTATACCCAGTCGAACCAGTATCGGGTGATCATGGAGGCCGATCCGGCCTTCCAGAAGGACCTGGCGTCGCTGGGCAAGCTGTACCTGCCGGGGATCGGCGGCAATTCGGGCGGCAGCAGCACGGGGCCGACCCGTTCGCCGACCTCGGGCCTGGTGCCGCTGCCGGCGGTGACCGCGGTCACGCGCGGCACGGCGCCGCTGCTGATCACCCATGTGGGGCAGTTCCCGGCCACCACGGTCTCGTTCAACGTGGCGCCGGGCTATGCGCTGGGCGAGGCGACCAATGCGATCGACCGGGTCGAGCGGGCGATGCACCTGCCGGCCAGCTTCGAGACCGCGTTCCAGGGCACGGCGGCGGCGTTCCGCAACAGCCTGGGCAACGAGCTGTGGCTGGTGCTGGCCGCGCTGGTGGCGGTCTATATCGTGCTGGGCATCCTGTACGAGAGCTTCATCCATCCGGTCACCATCCTGTCCACCCTGCCCTCGGCCGGGGTGGGGGCGCTGCTGGCGCTGCAGGTGAGCGGCGCCGGGCTGGACGTGATGGGGATCATCGGGCTGGTGCTGCTGATCGGCATCGTGAAGAAGAACGCGATCATGATGATCGATTTCGCGCTGGAGGCCGAGCGGGTCGAGGGGCTGGCGCCGATGCGCGCGATCCATCGTGCCGCCATGCTGCGCTTCCGGCCGATCCTGATGACCACCCTGGCCGCCATGCTGGGCGCGCTGCCGATGATGATCGGCAGCGGCACCGGGTCCGAACTGCGGCGCCCGCTGGGCATCGCCATCGTCGGCGGGCTGATGGTCAGCCAGTTGCTGACCCTGTTCACCACCCCGGTCATCTATCTGCTGATGGACCGGATCAGCCTGCGCCTGCGCCGCCGTGGCGGCGCGCCCGGCGGTGACGCGGCGGTCCGGTCGGCGACATGAATCCCGTCCGCCTGTTCGTCCAGCGGCCGGTGGCGACCATGCTGCTGACCCTGGCGCTGATGATCGCGGGGGGAATCGGCTATGACGCGCTGCCGGTCGCGGACCTGCCGAACGTCGATTTCCCGGTGATCCAGGTCATGGCGCGCCAGCCGGGCGGATCGCCCGAGGAGGTCGCCAGTTCGGTCGCGGCCCCGCTGGAGCGCCGGCTGGGGTCGATCGCCGACGTGACCGAGATGACGTCGCAATCGACGCAGGGACAGGCGCGGATCACGCTGCAGTTTTCGCTGAACCGCGACATCAACGGGGCGGCGCGCGACGTCGAGGCGGCGCTGCAGGCGGCGCGCGCCGACCTGCCGACGTCGCTGCGGCAGAATCCGCAATATTTCAAGGCGAACCCGAACGGGGCGCCGATCATGATCCTGGCGCTGACATCGACGACGCAGCCGATGCCGGCGCTGTACGACATGACGACCAACATCCTGCAGCAGCACCTGTCGCAGATCCGCGGCGTGGGCCAGGTGGAGGTCGGCGGCAGTTCGCTGCCGGCGGTGCGCGTCGAGATGAATCCGCTGCCGCTCTACAAGTTCGGGATCGGGTTCGAGGACGTGCGCGCGGCGCTGGCCTCGGCCAATGCCAATACGCCCAAGGGCTTCATCGACCAGAACGACAATCGCTTCACGCTGGATACCAACGACCAGGCCAGCAAGGCCCAGGCCTATCGCGACCTGATCGTCGCCTATCACAACAGCCGGCCGGTGCGGCTGTCGGACGTGGCGCGGGTGAATGACGGGGTCGAGGATCTGCGCAATGCCGGCTTTTACAACCGGCAGCAGGCGGTGTTGGCGATCATCTTCGCGCAGTCGGGCGCGAACGTGATCCGCACGATCGACCAGATCAATGCGCAACTGCCGGCGCTGCGCGCCGCGCTGCCGCCCAGCGTGCAGTTGCACAGCGTGCTGGACCGTTCGGTGACCATCCGCGCGGCGTTGGCCGATACGCAATACACGCTGGTGATCTCGGTCGTGCTGGTGGTGCTGGTGGTGCTGGTGTTCCTGCGTTCGGCGCGTACCACGCTGATCCCCGCGATCGTGGTGCCGACCTCGATCGTCGCGACCTTCGGCGCGATGCAGTTGCTGGGCTATTCGCTGGACAACCTGTCGCTGATGGCGCTGACGGTCTCGACCGGGTTCGTGGTCGACGACGCCATCGTGGTGATCGAGAATATCAGCCGGCACCTGGAGGCCGGCGCCGGGCGGCTGGAGGCCACGCTGCTGGGCGCGCAGGAGGTGGCGTTTACCGTCTTCTCGATCTCGGTCTCGCTGATCGCGGTGTTCCTGCCGATCCTGCTGATGGGCGGCGTGGCGGGCCGGCTGTTCCATGAATTCGCGATGACGATGTCGATCACCATCCTGGTGTCGATGATCCTGTCGCTGACGCTGAGCCCGATGATGGCGGCGCAGGTGCTGCGGCCGCATGGCGGGGACGACGCCGCCCCCGGCCTGTGGCGGCGGGTGGGCGCGATGCTGGATCGGGGGCTGGAGCGGGGGCTGGACGGGCTGCAGGGTGCCTATGCCGGGATGCTGGACGGCGCGCTGCGCCATCCGCGCGTGATGCTGATGTCCCTGCCCTGCACCGTGCTGCTGATGGTCGCGCTGTTCGTCCACATGCCCAAGGGGTTCTTCCCCGACAGCGATACCGGCCTGCTGATGGGCCGCCTGATGGGGGACCAGTCGATTTCCTTCCAGGCCATGACCCGCCATATGGACCTGGCGCAGCGCGCCATCCTGGCGGATCCGGACGTGGCCGACGTGGTCAGCTTCATCGGCGGCCGCGGATCGGCGAACCAGGCCAATTTCTTCGTCTCGCTGAAGGACAAGGCCGAACGCGCCGATCCGCCCAGCACGACGATCGCGAGGATCGGCTGGCGGCTGCACAACATGGTGGGGGCGCGCTTCTATGCCATGGCGCCCAGCACGCTGCACATGGGGGCGCGGCAGAGCAACGCGGCCTATCAATACACGCTGGAATCGGACTCGCCGACCGAGCTGTATGAATGGACGCCCAAGCTGGTCAGCGCGTTGCAGGCGCATCCGGAACTGACCGACGTCTCGTCGGACGTGCAGCAGGGGGGATCGGCGCTGAACGTGGCGCTGGACCGCAATACCGCGGCCCGCACCAGCCTGACGCCGCAACTGGTCGCCAACACGCTGTACGACGCCTATGGCCAGCGGGCGGCGTCGGTCATCCATAACGCGCTGAACCAGTATCGGGTGGTGATGGAGGTCGAGCCGCGCTTCTGGCAGAATCCCGACAGCCTGAAGCAGGTCTGGGTCAGTACCGCCGGCGGGACGGCCGGCGGCGGCACGCGGGCGAACACGATCCGCGTGCCCGGCACGGCGGCGGCGAGCGGCGCCGCCGGCCTGAGCAGCCAGTCCTTCCGCAACCAGATCGCCAACAGCCTGGCCGGCGGGAACGGGGCGTCGAACGGATCGGCCGTATCGACCAGTTCCGAGACCATGGTGCCGCTGCAGATCGTGTCGAACACGGTGCCGCAACTGACGCCGCTGTCGGTCAACCACCAGGACCAGTCGGTGGCGACCACCGTATCCTTCAACCTGGCGACCGGGGTGCCGCTGGACGAGGCGGTGCAGATCGTCCGGACCGAGATGATCCGGCTGCATATGCCGTCCGACATCCATGGCGGCTTCGCCGGCAATGCGGCGCAGTTCCAGAAATCGGTCAATAACGAGCCGATCCTGATCCTGGCCGCCCTGGCCGCGGTCTATATGGTGCTGGGCATCCTGTACGAGAGCTACATCCATCCGCTGACCATCCTGTCCACCCTGCCTTCGGCCGGGGTCGGGGCGCTGCTGGCGCTGGATCTGGCGGGGGAGGATTTCTCGCTGATCGCGATGATCGGGGTGATCCTGCTGATCGGCATCGTGAAGAAGAACGCGATCATGCTGGTGGATTTCGCCATCGTGGCCGAGCGCGAGGGCGCGAGCCCGCATCATGCGATTCGCACCGCCTGCCTGCTGCGCTTCCGCCCGATCATGATGACGACCCTGGCCGCCGCCCTGGGGGCGCTGCCGCTGATCGTGGGCCATGGCTATGGCTCGGAACTGCGGCGCCCGCTGGGGATCGCCATCGTCGGCGGGCTGGTCGTCAGCCAGGCGCTGACGCTGTTTACCACGCCGGTCGTCTATCTCTATCTCGACCGGCTCGGCGCCTGGTGCCGCGCCCGTTACCTCTCCCTGACCGCCGGCCTGATGGGCCGGCGTGCTCCTCTCTCCCAACAGGATGTCTGAACCGGATGACGCTGTCCCTGCCATCCCCCTCGCCTCTTTCACACCCTGGCCGTCCCCCCCGCCGCGGCGGGCCGCGCCCTGCCCTGCTGGCGGGCGCCATCCTGTCGCCGCTGCTGCTGGCGGGCTGCATGGTGGGGCCGTCCTATCATCGCGCCAGCGCCCCGATTTCGGCCCATTTCAAGGAATTGCAGCCCGCGCCCGGCTGGGAGCGGGCGAAGCCCGAGATGGCCGACCTGCCCAAGGCGCAATGGTGGACCCTCTATGGCGATCCGGTGCTGAACGACCTGGAATCGCAGGTCGCGATCTCGAACCAGAACGTGAAGATGTACGAGGCGAATTATCGCCAGGCCCGGGCGATGATCGACAGCGCGCGGGCGCAATTGTTCCCGACGCTGAACGGCAGCATGAACTTCAACCGCAACAGCCAGGGGCGCGGATCGCGTTCGGCGTCCAGCGGCAGCCTGGTCAGCTATGGCGGCGCGGCGACCAACACTACCGAGACGACCTATTCCACCGGGCTGAACGCGAGTTGGGAACTGGACCTGTGGGGGCGCATCCGCCGCAACATCCAGAGCCAGGTGACGGCGGCGCAGGCCAGCGCGGCCGACCTGGCCAATGCCACCCTGTCCTATCAGGGGCAGTTGGCCACGGCCTATTTCAACCTGCGCTACCAGGATTCGCTGCAGGAATTGCTGCGGCGCTATGTCGCCTTCAACACCCAGGCGCTGCAGATCACCCAGAACCAGTATGAGGCCGGAGTTGCCGACCCGACGGCGCTGCTGCAGGCGCGCACGCTGCTGGAGCAGAACCGCGCGCAACTGATCCAGGCGGGCATCGCCCGGGCGCAGTACGAGCATGCGATCGCGGTGCTGATCGGCCGGGCGCCGGCCGACCTGACGATCAAGCCGGGGACGCTGACCCGGACGATTCCGGCGATCCCGGTCGGTGTTCCGTCCGACCTGCTGCAGCGCCGCCCCGACGTGGCGGCGGCCGAGCGTGCCATGGAGGAATATAACGCCCAGATCGGCGCCGACATCGCGGCGTTCTATCCCACCATCACGCTGTCAGCGACCTATTCCTACAGCGGCGATCCGGTGGGGCAGTTGATCCAGGTGGTCAACCGGATCTGGTCTCTGGGCGCCGCGGCGTCGGAGACCCTGTTCCAGGGAGGCGCGCGTACGGCGGCGGTGCACAGCGCGAACGCCCAGTATGACAGCGCGGTCGCGACCTATCGCCAGACGGTGCTGACGGCATTGCAGAATGTCGAGGACCAGTTGTCGAACCTGCGCATCCTGGCCCAGCAGGCGACCCAGCAGCAGATCGCGCTGGATTACGCCAACCGGACGGTCGAGGTGTCGATGAACCAGTACCAGGCCGGGACCCAGATCTATACCACCGTGATCACCAACGAGAACACGGCGCTGAGCAATGCCGAATCGGCGCTGGCGATCCAGCAGCAGCGCATGGTCGACAGCGTGGCCCTGGTGCAGGCGCTGGGCGGGGGCTGGGATGCGTCGCGCCTGCCGTCGAAGGATTCGATGCAGACCGACAATCCGTTCCTGCCATCCTTCATTCAGAAGGACACGAACCAGTAGCCGCCGCACGATCGCGCGGCCGGCATGAAAAAGCCCCGGGGCCTTGCGGCTCCGGGGCTTTTTTCGTGCGCCTGGCGTGCTGCCGGACCGGTGGTCAGAAAAACGTCTTGGCCGTCAGCAGGGCGATCAGCAGGAAGACGACGAAGGCAAGGATGAAGATGAAAAACAGGATCTTGGCGATTCCGGCCGACACGGCCGAGATGCCGGTGAATCCGAACAATCCGGCGATCAGCGAGATCACCAGGAAGAACAGCGCCAGCTTCAGCATGACCGAACATCTCCCATCGGAATGAGCCACCACCCTGCCCCGATGTCAGCGCCGGGTCCAGAGCAGGGCGGCAAGGAAGCCCGCGAGTGCCGCCACCAGCAGGGCGGTAACGGGCTGATCGACCGTAAGGTCGCGGATCGCGGCGCCGGTTTCCTTGCCCGCGGTGCAGGCGCAGGCGCAGAGCGTGTGGGCGGCACCCTTGAGCTGCGCCCCGGGGTCGCCGAGCGGGCCGTCCAGCCCGTCCTGGACGCGGCCGACATCTTCGTCCAGCGCCGCCTCGAATTCAGTGCGTGATGCCATCGCGGTCTCCTTCGCGTCCTGGACTATAGGTATAGGAAGCGCGAGCACGGGCTTCAAACCGCGGCAGGAGAGCGGGCAAAGAAAAACCCGGCGCGAAGCCGGGTTTCCCTTGAATGGCCCGATCGGGGCCTGAGTGCGACGCCGGGGCGTTCAGGCCGCCAGGTCGTCCTCCACCGCCGCTTCGGGGCGCGGGCCGCTGTCCTGGCCCTTGGCCGCGACATCGCGGTCGACCAGTTCGATCACCGCCATGTCGGCGGCGTCGCCGTGGCGGATGCCGGCCTTGAGCACGCGGGTGTAGCCGCCGTTGCGGGCCTTGTAGCGGTCGGCCACGGCCGCGAACAGCTTGGAGACGATCGCGTCGTCACGGAGCTGGGCATAGGCCTGACGGCGCGCATGCAGGTCGCCGCGCTTGCCGAGCGTGATCAGCTTCTCGACCACCGGGCGAAGTTCCTTCGCCTTGGGCAGAGTCGTCGTGATCTGCTCATGCTTGATCAGGGCGACCGCCATGTTGCGAAACATGGCAGCGCGATGGGACGAGGTAACGCCGAGCTTCCGGCCGGCAACACCGTGACGCATGATGAAGTCTTCCTGTCTTTCCGGTCAGAACGGCTCGTCGAGCCTCTTGGCCAGGTCTTCGATATTTTCCGGCGGCCAGGCCGGCACGTTCATACCAAGGGACAGCCCCATCGAGGTCAGGACTTCCTTGATTTCGTTCAGCGACTTGCGGCCGAAATTCGGCGTGCGCAGCATTTCCTGCTCGGTCTTCTGCACCAGGTCGCCGATATAGACGATATTGTCGTTCTTCAGGCAGTTCGCGCTGCGGACCGACAATTCCAGTTCGTCGACCTTGCGCAGCAGGTTCCGGTTGAACGGCAGGTCGTCCTGCGGCTCTTCGGTCCGGACGGGGCGCGGCTCGTCGAAATTGATGAAGAGCTGCAACTGGTCCTGCAGGATGCGGGCGGCCAGGGCCACCGCGTCCTCGGGCGTGACCGCGCCGTTGGTTTCCACCGTCAGCAGCAGGCGGTCATAGTCGGTGACCTGGCCCACGCGGGTCGGCTCGACCTTGTAGGACACACGGCGCACCGGCGAATAGATCGCATCGACCGGAATCAGGCCGATCGGCGCGTCCTCGGGGCGGTTGGCCGCCGCGGGGACATAGCCCTTGCCCACATTCACGGTGAATTCCATGCCGAACTTCACGCCTTCGTCCAGCGTGCAGATCACCAGGTCGGGATTCATGACCTCGATGTCATGTCCGGTCTGGATCTGGCCCGCGCGCACCTCGCCCGGCCCGGAGGCCGTCAGCACCATGCGCTTCGGACCCTCGCCATGCATGCGCAGCGCGAGCTGCTTGACGTTCAGCACGATGTCGGTCACGTCCTCGCGGACGCCGGCCACCGACGAGAACTCATGCAGGACGCCGTCGATCTGGATCGCCGTCACCGCAGCGCCCTGCAGCGAGGACAGCAGCACGCGCCGGATCGCGTTGCCGAGCGTCATGCCGAAACCGCGCTCCAGCGGCTCCGCCACCACGGTGGCCGTGCGCAACGGCTCTCCGCCCGGCTCGACTTCCAGCTTCTCCGGCTTGATCAGAGATTGCCAGTTTTTCTGGAGGACCAAGGTGATGGCCTTTCAAAACTGATCTGCACCAAGGCAGACGGCACCCGTGGCGGGCACCAGATGACAATCATTTCCGCCCGCGTCGCCGCGGACGGAAAAAACGGACCCGCCCCCAAATCCTGGACCCCGGGGCCCGGACCTGGGACCTGGGATCAGACCCGGCGACGCTTGCGCGGACGGCAGCCGTTATGCGGCACCGGCGTCATGTCGCGGATCGAGGAGATCGAGAATCCGACCGCCTGCAGGGCGCGCAGCGCGCTTTCGCGCCCCGAGCCGGGACCGGACACTTCGATCTCCAGCGTCTCCATGCCATGCTCGCGCGCCTTGCGGCCCGCGTCCTCGGCGGCGACCTGGGCGGCGTACGGGGTCGATTTGCGCGAGCCCTTGAAGCCCTGGGCACCGGCGGAAGACCACGCGATCGCATTGCCTTGCGCATCGGAAATCGTGATCATGGTGTTGTTGAAGGTGGAGAGCACATGCGCCACCCCCGAGATAATGTTCTTCCGCTCTTTCTTGCGAATACGCGGAGCAGCAGCCTTCGCCATAGTCTTCCTGGTCCTGTCTGTTCAAAGGCGCGGCCCGCGCGGGGACGGCAAGGTCCCGGCGCGGGCCGCGCGTGCGGCGAAAGCCGCTTAGCGGGTAGCCTTCTTCTTGCCGGCGATCGCGACCGCCTTGCCCTTGCGGGTGCGCGCGTTGGTGTGGGTGCGCTGGCCGCGGACCGGCAGGCCACGACGATGGCGCAGGCCGCGATAGCAGCCCAGATCCATCAGCCGCTTGATGTTCATCGCGACTTCGCGGCGCAGGTCGCCTTCGACCCGGTACTCGCCGTCGATCAGCTCACGGATCTTCAGGATCACGTCGTCGGACAGCTCGTTCACCCGGCGCTCGGCCGGGATGTCCAGACGGCGGCAGATTTCCTCGGCCTTCGAGGGGCCGATGCCATAGATATAACGCAGGCCAATCGTCACACGCTTGTTCGTAGGGATGTTCACGCCGGCAATACGCGCCACGCCACTTACTCCTCGTCCACCCGCATCCGCGGGCCCTTAAAGATCGTCGCCGGGGCCATTTCCGCATACCGGACCGCGCCGGCAGGTCGTGAACGTGCCGGCAGTGCCGGACAACCCCATCATCAATCGGATTCGTTTTCTCGGCACCCCGTCCCCGTGGATGCGGGAGCCGATACCCTGAGGGCGCGCAATATACCCGCGTGCCCTTTTGAGTCAATGAATATCGATCACTTCTTCGTGATCTGATCCATGATCTCGAACACTTTCGCGGTCACGCTGTCGATATCGGCCATGCCGTCGATCCGGTACAGCCGGCCAGTCGCTTCGTAATAGGGCAGGATCGGCGCCGTCTGCCGGCGATACGCCACCAGGCGGGCCGCCACCGTCTCGCGCCGGTCGTCTTCGCGCCGCACGAAATCGTGGCCGCCGCAGACGTCGCAGGTGCCCGCGACCGTGGGCTTCTTGAACAGGTCGTTATAGCCCGCGCCGCAGGTGGCGCAGGTGAAACGGCCGGCGATCCGGTCGGCCAGCGCGTCCTCGTCCACTTCGAGGAACAGCACGACGTCGATTCGGGCGCGGCGGCCCTTGAGCATCGAATCGAGCGCCGCGGCCTGGGCCTCGGTCCGGGGGAAGCCGTCCAGGATGAAGCCCTTGGCGCAGTCGGGCTGCTCGATTCGGGATTCCAGCA
This sequence comes from Nguyenibacter vanlangensis, assembly GCF_013376155.1. GTDB lineage: Bacteria > Pseudomonadota > Alphaproteobacteria > Acetobacterales > Acetobacteraceae > Gluconacetobacter > Gluconacetobacter vanlangensis. Next base: position 1,731 of record NZ_JABXXP010000038.1, on the reverse strand, counting down.
TGGCGATGATGACGTCGTCGGGCACGAGCTGCCCGGCATCCATCAGCGCCTTGGCCTGCCGGCCGATCGCGCTGCCGGCGGCCACTTCGGCGCGCAGCATGTCGCCGGTGGAGATCTGCGCGATGCCGTAGCGTGCCTCCAGCCGCTTGGACTGGGTGCCCTTGCCGGCCCCGGGGGGGCCGAGGAAGATGACGTTCACCGGCCCCTGCCTTTCCCGCGTGCCTTGCGCATCAGCCCCTGGTACTGGTGCGCGACCAGGTGCGACTGGATCTGGGTGACGGTGTCGATGGTCACCGAGACGATGATGATCAGGCTGGTGCCGCCGAAATAGAACGGCACGTTGTAATGGCTGATGAGGATCTGCGGCAGCAGGCACACCGCGACCAGGTAGAGCGCGCCGATCGTGGTCAGGCGGGTCAGGATCCGGTCGAAATAGGCGGCCGTGTTCGCGCCGGGGCGGATGCCCGGGATGAAGCCGCCCTGCTTGCGCAGGTTATCGGCGGTTTCCTGCGGATTGAAGGTGACCGCGGCGTAGAAATACGAGAAGAAGATGATCATCGCCGCGTAGAACAGCATGTAGAGCGGCTGCCCCTGCCCCAGTTCCTGCCCCAGGAAGGACAGCCAGTGCGGCATGGCGGCGCTGTTCATGAAGCCGGCCAGGGTCACCGGAATCAGCAGCACCGAGGAGGCGAAGATGGGCGGGATCACGCCCGCCGTGTTGACCTTGAGCGGCATGTGCGTCGAGTCGCCGCCATAGATGCGCTGGCCGACCTGACGCTTGGGATACTGGATGACGACCCTGCGCTGCGCCTGTTCCATGAACACGATGAAGGCGATGGTCGCCGCCGCGAGAACCAGGAAGACCAGCACGAAGAACGGCGACAGCGCACCGGTGTAGCCGAGCTGGAACAGGCTGGCGAGCGCATGCGGCAGGTTGGCCACGATGCCGGCGAAGATGATCAGCGAGATGCCGTTGCCCACCCCGCGCGAGGTGATCTGCTCGCCCAGCCACATCAGGAACATCGTGCCGCCCAGCAGGGTCACGACGCAGGAGACGATGAAGAACAGGCCGGGCGCCACCACGGCGGCGCCGGCGGCGCTGTGCATGTTCTCCAGCCCGATCGCGATGCCGTAGGCCTGGAAGAGCGCGATCAGCACCGTCAGGTAGCGGGTATATTCGTTGAGCTTGCGGCGTCCCTGCTCGCCTTCCTTCTTCAGGCTTTCGAGCGACGGGATGGCGGCCGACATCAACTGCACGATGATCGAGGCGCTGATATAGGGCATGATATTCAGCGCGAACACGGTCATGCGCCCCAGCGCGCCGCCGGTGAACATGTCGAACATGCCCAGGATGCCGCCCTGGTGGCGAGCCAGCAACTGGCCCATGACCGTCGCATCGACGCCCGGGACCGGGATGTAGGTGCCCAGGCGATAGACGATCAGCGCGCCCAGGGTGAACCAGATTCGCTTCTTCAGTTCCGTTGCGTTGGCAAAGGAGCTGAAATTCAGATTGGCAGCCAGCTGCTCGGCCGCGGAGGCCATGCGCCCGTCCTTTCACAAGAACAGCGTCGCCGTACGAAACGGGACGCTGTCATGACAATTCGGCAAAGAGTGTAAGGCGTCGCTCGGCCCCGGCGCAAGAGACAAGGCCAGGCGAGGACGGCCCCCGGGGTCGTGCCCCGGGAGGGGTCACGCCTCCGGGCACGTCACGCCGAAGCGGCGGCCTCGTCA
>NZ_JABXXP010000037.1 GCF_013376155.1 Nguyenibacter vanlangensis | reverse complement strand
CACCATAAAAACGCATATCCAAAAGACATACATCCAACAGCGCCCCTAAGACCAAATACCCAGAAACAAACCAGGCACCCAATCCCCTAAACAATCCAGGCACAAAGCCCAGACCGTCAGGACGCCGTCAACATATCCCTTCCGTTCTCTTCTCTATTCAATTGTCAATGAGCCCAGGTCCCTATCCAGAAACCCCCAGCCCCAGCAGGGCCAAAGACACTAGCAAAAACCTAGCCACTCCGTCAAGACCAGAAAGCCCCGAACCAGCGGTGAACAGCGATCTACACAACACTCTCATCACCGTCAACACGCCCCGATGCGATTTTTTGCGGTGCCCCGGACAGAGGGACGGACAAATGGCGGTTTCAGGCCGTTTTTTTATCGTCCATCAGCATAGACGTGACCGCCGCCTTGAAGGGGGCCAGAGAATCGGCCACCCGCAGGCCGGCCGCCCGCAGGTGACGGAAGGGAGGGTCGTCCCGCGTATAGAGGGTGGCGATTCCGTTGGTCGCGGCGAAGAGCGGTGCCGTGGCCATGCGGTGCCGCATCTCGAATCGGCGCAGGCTGGCCGCCGCCCCCGGATCACCATGACGGGCGAGTCCGGCGGCGATTTCCTGGGTCAGGATTTCCTGCCCCTTGAGGCCAAGATTGAAGCCATGTGCGGTGATCGGATGCATGCCGACCGCCGCATCGCCGATCAGGGCGAAGCGGCTGGCCGTGAAGCGATGGGCGTAGACCGCGCAGAGCGGATAGACGTGGCGCGTGCTGACCAGCCGCATCGCCCCCAGCCGGTTGCCGATTCGGGCCATGATTTCGGCATTGAAGGCGTCGCGTTCCATCGCGCGCAGGTTGGCGATGTGGTCGGGCGGCAGGGTCAGGACCAGCGAGGACGCGCTGCCATTGACCGGCAGCAGGGCCACGGTCTGTCCCTGGTCGAACCATTGCAGGGCCACGTGATGGTGGGGCGATTCATGCGCCATGCGGCAGACCAGCATCGCGCGGTGAAAATCGTGGGTCACGGCACCGATGCCGTGCAGGCGGCGAATATCGGAAAACCGCCCGTCGGCCGCGATGGCCAGGCGGGTTTCGATATCGCCGCCTTCGGCCAAGACCGTGACGCGGTCCCGATCGGTGCGCACGCGCCGGGTGGCGACGCCGGCGCGCAGGGTAATACCGGGACGGGAGACCGCCTCCTGATAGAGGGCACGGCGGATCAGGTGATTCGACACCAGATAGCCCAGGGCGTCGACCCCGCGGCCGCGGGTATCGAAGGTAAGCGGGTGGTTCCGGCGGCCGGTTTCCACCCGGGCCTCACGCAGGGGCGACACGCCGATGGCGGGTATCCGCGCCCAGGCGCCGCTGGCCCGCAGGGCGGACACCGAATGGTGGGTCAGGGCGATCTCGCGCCCGTCGAAATCCGGGTCGGCCAGGGCGGCGTGGGGCGCACGTTCCAGCACCGTGACCGACAGGCCCAGCGCATCGAGCGAAAGGGCCATGGCCAGGCCTGCCGGGCCGCCGCCGATAATGGTCACGTCACTGCGCATGGCCTGCTCCCCCGCTACCTGCCCGATCAGCCATCGGCGCCGAACGTCACCGGCGTGCCGTGCCATTCGGCGACGTAGTCCGCAACCGGACGGCGGGGCGGCAGGGGGCGGGATGGATCCGGCGTGCCGACGAAGAGGAAGCCCGCCAGACGATGCGGCGCGGTGAAGCCCAGCGCCGCGGCCACCGCCGGGTCATATGTCATGTCGCCCGTGACCCACACGCCGCCGAAGCCCGTGGCATGCAGGGCGTTGAGGATGTTCATGGCCGCGGCAGCGACCGCCATTTCCTGCTCGATGACCGGAATCTTGTCGTCGGGCCGTACATGCATGCCCAGCGCGATCGTCAGCGGCATGGTGGAGAAGCGGGTGCGGCGCTTTTCGATCTTGGCCGCGGGCACGTCCGGGTCGCGCGCCTTCATGCCGGCGACGATCAGTTCGGCCAGCCGGGGGCGGGCCGCACCGCGGACCAGCACATAGCGCCACGGACGCAGCCGCCCATGGTCGGGCGCGCGCATCGCGGTGGCGAGGATGTCTTCGAGCACCGCGCCCTGGGGCGCCGGTTCGGCCAGCATGTCGGTCGACGAACGGGAGAGGAGATGGTTGAGCACGGCCATCGGGCGCTCCTTCTTCTGCGGGGCCGCCATTCCCATATGAGCCGTCCCGATATGATCCGCACCGATCCGCATCTGCATGTGATCTGCCTGCATCGGCTCTCCTGCTATCCGCCGGGTCTTCCCCTGGGCCTGCATCTGGGGGACGGCCCGAAGGATAGGCGGCGGGATGGCACCATGCCGCACAAGCCCCGCAAAGCCAATATCGGGCATGGCCACGGGGCGAAACCCGCCGCAAGGCAATCCGGACCACAGGAATGGTGGCCTAATGCGGTCCACTCCTGTAGGAGAACGGGCATGGACACAGCCCGCACAGCCACGATTCATCGCGTCACCGGCGAGACCGACATTCTGGTTCGCCTGGATCTGGACGGCACCGGCCAATCCCGCATCGAGACGGGAATCGGCTTCTTCGACCATATGCTGACGGCGCTGGCCCGGCATGGAATGTTCGACATGGACATCGCGGCGAAGGGCGACCTGCATATCGATTTCCACCATACGGCCGAGGATACCGGCATTGCGCTGGGCCAGGCCTTTGCGAAGGCGATCGGCGACAAGCGGGGCATCCGGCGGTTCGGCCATGCGCTGGCCCCGCTGGACGAGGCACTGAGCGAGGTGGTGGTGGATATTTCCGGCCGGCCCTACCTGGCCTGGTCGGTGGACTTCACGCGCGACAAGATCGGGGAGATGGACACCGAGCTGTTCGAGGAATTCTTCCGCGCCTTCGCCATGAGCGCGATGATCACCCTGCATGTCACGCAGAAGGCGGGCCGGAATTGCCACCATATCGCCGAGGCGTCGTTCAAGGCGACGGCGCGGGCGCTGCGCATGGCCGCCGAGGCCGATCCGCGCGCCGCCGGGGCGATCCCATCGACCAAGGGCGTGCTGTGACGACCTATTCCTCCTGGTTCCGGGCGCAGGGGGCCCGGCCGCCGGTGCTGGTAGGCGAGCGCCTGTCCTGGCGGGTGCTGCTGCTGGGCTGGCTGGGGCTGGTGCTGCAGGGCAGTTGGATCGCGGGCCTGCTGGCCGGGGCAGCCAGTCTGGTGCTGATGGCCGTCGCCGGGCATGGGATGCCGGCCATCGCGCTGTGGGTGGGGCTCCATCTGGGACTGGCGCTGTGCGCCGCCGATATCCGGACCTGGGAATTGCGGCTGAACGGGCTGACGGCCGGGCCGGTCGTCGTGGCGAAGGGGCGCGACGCGGCCATGCTGCGTCTGCTGGACCGCTATCCCCAGACAATGGTGCCGCGCGCGGCGGCCACGGAGACGTGAGCATGGCATTCGAGAGCCGGTCTCCCGGGGCGGGGTTTCCCGCGCCCCGATCCATCGTGGTGATCGATTATAATGGCGGCAACCTGGCGTCGGCCGCGCGAGCGGTGGCGCGCGCCGCCGCCGATAGCGGGATCGACGCCGCGGTGACGATTACCGCCGACCCGCAGGCAGTGCGCAATGCCGACCGGATCGTGCTGCCCGGACAGGGAGCGTTCGCCGATTGCGCGGCCGGGCTGGAGGCCGTGCCCGGCCTGCGGCAGGCGATCATCGACGCGACGGATCGCGGCACGCCGTTCCTGGGTATTTGCGTGGGCATGCAATTGATGGCCACGCGCGGACTGGAACACGCGATCACCCCCGGATTCGGCTGGATCGCCGGCGAAATCGCCGCGATGGAGGCGCCCGGGCTGCGCCTGCCGCAAATGGGGTGGAACAAGCTGGATTTCACGCCGGGCGCGCATCCGCTGACTGATGGGCTGGCGCCCGACGCCCACGGCTATTTCGTGCATTCCTATGCCCTGCGCGACGGAGCGGCTGGGGAACTGGTGGCAACGACCGAGTATGGCGGCGCAGTGCCGGCCATCGTCGCACGGGGTAACCGGGCCGGCACGCAGTTCCATGTCGAGAAGAGCCAGGCGGTCGGGCTGCGCATTCTGGCGAACTTCCTGCGCTGGGCGCCCGCCCCGCAAGAGGTGCGCGCATGAACGAGATCGGCGTCCCGATGGCGGGCCGCGTGCGCGCCGAACGGGTGCAGGAACTGCATGACGACGACATGCAGGCGCTGTGCGAGGCGACGGATGCCGCGATCCTGGACGGCGGCGGGTTCGGCTGGCTGAACGTGCCCGGGCGGCAGGCGCTGGAGCGCTATTTCCGTGGCCTGCTGATGGTGCCGGAACGCATGCTGTTCGTCGCCCGGCTGGACGGCATCATCGTCGGGGCGGCGCAACTGGTGCGGCCGCCGCGCAACAACGAAGCGCAGGCGATGAGTGCCACGCTGATGCATCTTTATGTCGCGCCCTATGCCCGCGGACATGGGCTGGGCCGGCTGTTGCTGCTGGAGGCCGAGCAGTGCGCGCGGGCGATGGGGTACCAGATCCTGAACCTGGATGTGCGCGAGACGCAGGAGGCCGCCATCCGGCTGTTCCGCGGCTTCGGCTTTCATCACTGGGGCACGCATCCCAGTTATGCCCGCGCGGGCGGGCGCACGGTGCGCGGCCTGTTCTTCACCAAACGCCTGCAGGAGAATGAGCGTGTCGTGCCCGCCCATCCGCGGGCGGCCAGCATCCCCATTCCTGCCACGGGACCCGCCAGCGTGACCGGACACAGCCTGACCCTCTATCCCGCCATCGACCTGAAGGACGGGGCCTGCGTGCGCCTGCGCCGGGGCGAGATGGACGATGCCACAATCTATTCCGACGACCCGGGCGCGCAGGCCCGGGTCTGGGCGCAGTCCGGGTGCAGGTGGCTGCATGTCGTGGACCTGAACGGCGCGTTCGCCGGGCGATCGGCCAACGCGCCGGCGGTCGAGGCGATCATCGCCAACGCCACCGTGCCGGTGCAACTGGGCGGCGGGCTGCGTGACATGGCAGGCATCGAGCGCTGGCTGGCCGCCGGCGTGACCCGGGTAATCCTGGGCAGCGTCGCGGTCAAGAATCCGGAGTTGGTGCGCGAGGCCTGCCGGGCCTTTCCCGGACGGATCGTGGCCGGGATCGACGCACGGTCGGGCCAGGTGGCGACCGAGGGCTGGGCCGAGACGTCGAACATGAAGGCGATCGAACTGGGCCGCCGGATGGAAGATGCCGGGGTCGCCGCGATTATCTTCACCGAGATCAGCCGCGACGGCATGCTGACGGGCATCGACATCGCTCAGACCGCCGAACTGGCGAATGCGCTGTCGATCCCGGTCATTGCCAGCGGCGGAGTCGGGACGGTGGAGCATCTGCGCGCCTTGCGGGCCGCGACCGTGCACGCACCGGGAATCGAAGGCGTGATCGTCGGCCGGGCCCTGTATGACGGCAGGGTTGACCCGGCGGACGCGCTGCGGGTTCTGTCCTGATGCTGAAATTGCGGGTCATACCCTGCCTGGACGTCAAGAACGGCCGGGTGGTGAAGGGGGTCAATTTCGTCGCGCTGCGCGATGCGGGCGATCCCGTCGAACAGGCGGCCGTTTATGACGCGGCGGGCGCAGACGAGCTGACATTCCTGGACATCACCGCCAGCCATGAGAACCGCGACACGATTCTGGACGTGGTCAGCCGCACGGCCGAGCGGATCTTTCTGCCGCTGACGGTGGGGGGTGGGGTGCGCACCACCGACGACATGCGGCGGCTGCTGTTGGCCGGCGCCGACAAATGCGCGATGAATTCCGCCGCGGTCAACCGGCCCGAGCTTGTGAACGAGGCCGCGCGGAAATTCGGCAGCCAGTGCGTGGTGGTGGCGATCGACGCGCGGTCGGACGGGCATGGGTCATGGGACGTCTATACCCATGGCGGGCGCACCCCCACGGGACGCAATGTGATCGATTGGTGCCGCGAGGTGGCCGAACGCGGCGCGGGCGAGATCCTGCTGACCAGCATGGACCGCGACGGCACCGGCAGCGGATTCGACCTGGATCTGCTGCGCACGGCCTGCGCTTCGGTGCGGGTGCCGATCGTGGCGTCGGGCGGTGTGGGCACGCTGGCGCATTTCGTCGAGGGCGCGCGTGCCGGAGCGACCGGGCTGCTGGCGGCCAGCGTGTTCCATTTCGGCCAGTTCGCCATTCCGCAGGTCAAGCAGGCGCTGGCCGAAGCCGGCCTGCCGGTGCGCCACATCCAGCCCGATCATACGGCGTAAGCCGCGCCGGACCCCCGAGCCAGAGAGCACGATGCCGAAGACCCCCAAGACCCTGCGTCCCAAGACCCGGGGCCCAAAGTCCCCAACCCCCAAGTCCCTGGACAAGACCGACGGCGCCAAGGCCGCCGGCAAGAAGGCATCCGCCAAGAAGAGCGCGACGACCCCGGGCAAGAGCACCAAGCACACCATTGTGCCGACGCCGCTGCCGGCCGCGCCGCAAGCCACGTCCGACGTACTGGACCGGCTGTTCGCCGTGGTCACCGCGCGCCGCGGGACCGATCCGTCGCTGAGTCATTCCGCGCGGCTGCTGGCCCGTGGGCGGCGCAAGATCGCACAGAAATTCGGCGAGGAAGCCGTCGAGTGTCTGATCGAGGCCGTGGCCGGCAACCGCGACGAACTGGTGGGCGAAAGCGCAGATGTGCTGTACCACCTGATCGTCATGTGGGTGGATGCCGCGGTGCAGCCGGAAGAAATCTGGGCCGAACTGCAACGCCGCGAGGGCGTGAGCGGCATTGCCGAGAAGGCCGCCCGCCCCCATGACCCGCTGGCGGGCTGACGCCGGACTGGCATACGCCCCCGCGCGACGCAGGGCCGCCTTGATCGTGAGCCGCCATAAACGAGGAGAGATGTCCATGGCCGTTTCGGGACGGGGTCCGTACGATCCGCAGAATATCTTCGCCAAGATCCTGCGCGGGGAAATCCCGTGCCGGAAAATCTATGAAAACGACCATGCCCTGGCGTTTCATGACATCGCGCCGAAGGCACCGGTGCATGTGCTGATTATTCCCAAGGGGGCGTATGTCTCCTTCGCGGATTTCAGCAGCACGGCCAGCGATGCCGAGATCGCGGGCTTTACCCGTGCGGTAGGGCAGGTAGCTTCGCTGCTGGGACTGGAGGATGCGGGGTATCGCCTATTGTCGAACATGGGGGTGGCGGCCGGTCAGGAAGTGCCGCATTTCCACATCCACCTGTTCGGCGGCGCCGCGCTGGGGCCGATGCTGCATCGTCACTAGGCCGGTCGGGAGACCAGATCCCACCGCCATCCCGGCGCGCGAACCATAAGCTGTCGGAAAAAACCCGGCCGGTTCGCGCACGGCTAAAACGCATACGAACCAACAGCTTGGCCGAGAGCACCCAACCCGTTTCCTTCCGCCGCCGGCAATCCGGCCGAACGTTCGCGGAATAGAAGGGTTTTTCCTTGGTAAGGCAATATGATAGCTGGTACGGCGTCGCTCCCCGCGCGGGAGCGTGGATTGAAACCTGCCCGGCTCCTGGAAATCAATGCGCCCGAGATCGTCGCTCCCCGCGCGGGAGCGTGGATTGAAACTCGGGTCCGTCGCGTCAATCTGTTCTCGCGCCCTGGTCGCTCCCCGCGCGGGAGCGTGGATTGAAACTTCGGCGCTGTCGGCCTCGATCTGCATCGCGGCTGTCGCTCCCCGCGCGGGAGCGTGGATTGAAACTTGACGACGTGCACACGGCCCCGACCGGATTTCGCGTCGCTCCCCGCGCGGGAGCGTGGATTGAAACACCGTGCATCGCCAGAAGGGCACGGCCTATGCGGTGTCGCTCCCCGCGCGGGAGCGTGGATTGAAACGTATCGAACATGACAGTCGCCCGGCGGTATGGTGGTCGCTCCCCGCGCGGGAGCGTGGATTGAAACCGTCCATCCAACAGCGCGCGGACCATCGGAGCCGTCGCTCCCCGCGCGGGAGCGTGGATTGAAACCCATCGACGACCTGAACCGCATCGGCGTACAGGGTCGCTCCCCGCGCGGGAGCGTGGATTGAAACTATGGGTGTAACGGGTCGACCGCTAGAAAAGAGTCGCTCCCCGCGCGGGAGCGTGGATTGAAACACCCCCGGTGCCCGCGGCAACGGCATCCATCCGACGGTCGCTCCCCGCGCGGGAGCGTGGATTGAAACCCAGCAAGGACGGGCCGACTGCACCCAGTTCAAGGTCGCTCCCCGCGCGGGAGCGTGGATTGAAACACGCACATCTTTATTCAGTTCTGAATAAAATTCCCGTCGCTCCCCGCGCGGGAGCGTGGATTGAAACCAAGCGACTCGGCTGCCATGATGACGGGTTGCGCGTCGCTCCCCGCGCGGGAGCGTGGATTGAAACGCTCGTATGCGACGCATCCGGACGTTTATAACCGTCGCTCCCCGCGCGGGAGCGTGGATTGAAACGCTTGCTCGGCAATATATCTGTCAGAATCGAAACGGTCGCTCCCCGCGCGGGAGCGTGGATTGAAACATCTCCGCGACGTGTTTGGTGTTACCTTGATGAGTCGCTCCCCGCGCGGGAGCGTGGATTGAAACATGGTCCATTGCGGGATGGACGAGGGGACCGCTGGTCGCTCCCCGCGCGGGAGCGTGGATTGAAACTGGCGCGACTCGGACTGGCCGGGGCGGTATCACGGTCGCTCCCCGCGCGGGAGCGTGGATTGAAACCCCGGATCGTAGTTCGTCAGGCCGTAAGCGAATTCGTCGCTCCCCGCGCGGGAGCGTGGATTGAAACAGGTATGCAGCATCGACACCCTGAAATCCCTGCTGGTCGCTCCCCGCGCGGGAGCGTGGATTGAAACCGGGCTGCTGGCACTGAACGGTGCATGTGACGGGTCGCTCCCCGCGCGGGAGCGTGGATTGAAACCGCGTCATCCGCGAACACGACATCCAGCCCCGCCGTCGCTCCCCGCGCGGGAGCGTGGATTGAAACATCGATGAGGCGTCGGATCGCGAAGATCAGCGCGGGTCGCTCCCCGCGCGGGAGCGTGGATTGAAACACGAACAGGTCCCAGGCCCGCTGACTACCATTCGGCCGCTCTTCGCGGAAGCGTGGGGTGAAACCAGACGTTAGTGGATTAAGGCAGAGGCTATCATGCCGGCCCAGGTGGAGATCTAGGCAAAGCCGGATCAGCGAAATGGATGCTGCGGCGGGTGTGACTGAATCTTCACATAAAATTTATGCAACTCCGCCGAGAAAACGTACGGCGCGTTGATCTGGCGCATCGCCAACCCGGGTAGATGCCTTCATCCTGCGATACATGGACCTGTTCGCGCATTCGCTACCCGATGACCCGGACCCACGACGGTGGGAACCGTTGATCGACCATCTGGCTGATGTCGGCGGCCTGGCGGAATCGTTCGCCACGCCGTTCGGCGCCGCATTGTTTGGCCGAGTGGTCGGGTTGTTGCACGATATCGGGAAATGTTCGGCCGCGTATCAGCATTATATCCGAATGGCGGGCGCGCGCGGCCCCGACCACAGCACGGCCGGCGCCCGCGTGGCCGTCGAATTGTATGGCGCCCTGGGGCGGCTGCTGGCCTTTGCCATTGCCGGCCACCACAGCGGTCTGATGGACGGTGCCGGGCATGGCGGAAAAAACCGCACGCTGAAGGAACGCCTGGATAGCGGGGTTTACGACATCGAACCCATCGGGGACTGGCAATCGGTCTGCCCGACCCTGCCGAGCCCGCAGGACCTGAGGGCCTTGCGGCCGCCGGCCGCCAATCCGGATTATCCCGGTTTTACCGTCGCCTTCTTTACCCGCATGCTATTTTCCTGCCTGACGGATGCCGACTTCATCGCGACCGAGCGTTTTTATGCCACGGCGGCGCAGGAGCCGCCGCCAGCGCGCGGCGGCACACTGCGGCCCGCGCACCTGGACGCCATACGCGGCCACATGCGAACGCGGCGCCGCGACGACACGCCGCTGAACCGGTTGCGGGGCGCCATTCTGGACCATGCTGTCGGCAAGGCCGCTCTGGCGCCGGGGCTGTTCACGCTGACGGTGCCGACCGGCGGTGGCAAGACGCTGACGTCACTGCAGTTCGCGCTGGAACATGCGGCGCGGCACGGCATGCGCCGTGTCATCTATGTCATTCCCTTCACCTCGATCATCGAACAGACGGCGGCGGTGTTCCGCGCGGCTCTGGGCACGCCGGACGATATTCTGGAGCATCACGCCAGCTTCGATTGGGACAGACGCCAGCCGGGCAGCGAGAATGACAGCGAGGAAGAGGGCGCGGACGGGCTGAGCAAACTGCGCCGCGATGCCGAGAACTGGGACGCGCCGATCATCGTCACCACCAGCGTGCAATTTTTCGAATCGCTGTTCGCCGCGCGCGGCAGCCGGGCGCGGAAACTGCACAACATCGCCCAAAGCGTCGTGGTGCTGGACGAGGTGCAGTCGCTGCCGGTCCATCTATTGCGCCCGTGCATGGCGGCCCTGGACGAACTGGCCCGCAATTACCGGACCAGCATCGTTTTGTGCACCGCCACGCAGTCGGCGCTGCGACGGCAGGACGAAGCATTGCCGCCTGCGCCGCGCGGGCATCGCGAAGGGCTGGACATCGACGACACGCGCGAACTGGCCCCCGATCCGGCCGGTCTTTATACGGCGCTGAAGCGGGTTTCGGTCGAATGGCGGCAGGAGCCGGTTTCGGACCAGGACATCGCGGACCGTTTCGCGGAGCGCGACCAGATGCTGTGCATCGTCAATACGCGGGCTCATGCGCAGGAATTATTTACCCGCATCGGCGCCATGCCCGGGGCACGCCATCTGACGACCCTGATGTGTCCGGCGCATCGCCGCGCGATTCTGGAGGAAATTCGTCAGGACCTGACGGCCGGGCAGCCGGTGCGCCTGGTATCGACCAGCTTGATCGAAGCCGGGGTGGATGTCGATTTTCCCGAGGTATGGCGGGCTGCGGCGGGATTGGCCTCCATCGCACAGGCCGCCGGGCGCTGCAATCGCGAGGGGCGCCTGGCAGGCTTGGGCCGCGTGGTGGTGTTCGAGGCGCCGGACCCCGACGATGCGTCGAAGCGCCGGATCATGCCGGCGCTGGAGCCATTCTGGCAGGCGACGCGGCCCATCCTGCACCGGGGCCTGGATGTGCTGGGGCTGGAGGCCGTGCATGCCTATTTCCGGGAACTCTATTTTCAACTGCGCTATGAGGGAATGGATGCGGCCCGGATCGATGGCCGGGTTTTCCCCATCCTGCCGGCCGTCGCACACGCGGCGCAGGGACGTGATTTTCCCTTCGCGCAGATCGACCAAGCCTTTCGCATGATCGACACGGTCATGGAAGAGGTGATCATCCCATGGGACGAGACCGCCCGGCGCGTCCTGCACGCGCTGGAACATGCGCCGGTGCTGCCCGGCGGCACGATGCGGCGGCTGCAGCAATATAGCGTGCCCGTTCCGGCACAGACGCGCCGGGTGCTGCTGGCCGCTGGTGCCGTGCAGCCGATCCGAGCGCAGGACTATGGAGACCGGTTCGTCTGTCTCGATCCCGGCGCGCTGGATCTGTACGATGACAGGCTGGGCCTGAAACTTGACGACCCGACCTTCCGTCATTCCGAAAACAATGTGTGGTAGTCAGCGATTTCCGGTCCGTTTGGACCGGAAATCACCCGCCATAAGTGTCACATTCTTCACACGGAAGATTTCAACCCACGCCGCTATGCGGCGACTATGGAGGTTCTACCTCGACCACGATCCGCATGTCAGCTCTTCCACCGATTTTCACGCGGATTACAATCTTGCCAAAATTTTTCTTCCGACAAGACATTTCTGCTCCATTGACCCGCGGCGAGACAAGCCCGGTGGCATCCCGCGCGCAAGACAATCTTCCTTCCTTGTGACGATTGAGTCAGTATGACTCATCGCTTGACAAAGCCCCATTGATCGTTTTATTTATCAAAACAAGCGACGTCCAGGAGAAAGGCATCCCATGGGAGTGCGACTGCATGTCTGGGGCGAACGGGCCTGCTTCACCAGGCCAGAGCTCAAGTCTGAAAGAGTGTCGTATGACGTGCCGCCCCCCTCGGCCGCGCGGGGAATACTTGAAGCCATCCATTGGAAGCCGGCAATTCGCTGGCATATCGATCGCATTCATGTTCTGAAGCCGATCCGGTTCCAGTCCTTGCGCCGCAACGAAGTCGGCGCCAAGGCCAGCGCCGCGCTTGCGGCGCGCGGCATGGCGGCGGGCCGGACCGACGGGCTGGGCCTGAATGTCGATGATCATCGCCAGCAGCGCGCGGCAACCATCCTGATCGATGTCGCCTATGTCATCGAGGCTCATTTCACGATGACAGAAAAGGCGGGGTCCGGCGATACGCCGGCCAAGCATATCAGCATGTTCAACCGGCGCGCCGCGCAGGGGCAATGTTTCCACCGCCCGTGCCTGGGCACGCGCGAGTTCCCTGCGGAATTCGCCCTGCTGCCCGAGGGCGCGCCACTGCCCGCGTCGGACCACCCGGCCGGCTCGGTCGATCTGGGATGGATGCTGCACGACATCGATTTCGCCGACGGCTGCACCGCGCGCTTCTTCCGCGCCAAGATGGAAGACGGCGTGCTGACGGTGCCTGCCGCCGATAGTCCGGACCTGGCCGCATGATGGCCGCACATCGCCCCGGCCCGCTGGAAGCGCTGGTCGGGTATTACAACCGGATGGACGATGCCGAAGAACCGGGCTGGAGCCTGGAGAAGATCGGCTGGTGCATCATCATCGACCGTGACGGACAGGTCGTGGACGTATTGGACTGCCATGACCGAAACGGCAAGAAGCCGGCGCCCCGGCTGCTGCCGGTGCCGGCGTCGATCAAGCGTACCGTCGGCATCGCACCCAATTTCCTGTGGGACAAAACATCCTATACGCTGAGCCGAACGGCTGGCACCGGCAAGCGGACGGCGCAGGAGCATGCGGCGTTCGTGGCGTTCCACCAGGCGCAACTGAACGGCACCAACGATGCGGGCCTGGTCGCGTTTCTGCGTTTCCTGGAGAACTGGCAGCCGGATCGGTTCAATGCGGAACCCTTTCGGTCCGAGATGCTGGATGCCAATATCGTGTTTCGCCTGGACGGCGACGATGATTACCTGCATCGCCGCCCCGCCGCCCGGCGCCTGGCCGAGCGGGTGCGTGAGACGGCCGACACGCGGACGGTTTTCTGCCTGGTGACCGGCGAGCGGGCGATGCCCGCGCGCTTGCACCCTTCGATCAAGGGCGTGGACGGCGCGCAGACGGCCGGGGCCAGCCTGGTCTCGTTCAATCTGGATGCGTTCTGTTCCTATGATCACAAGCAGGGGGACAATGCGCCGACATCGGAGGGCGCGGCCTTTCGCTATGGCGCGGCGCTGAACCGGCTGCTGACCCGCAACGGGCCCAACCGCGTCCGGCGGCCGGTGGGGGATGCGACGGTCGTGTTCTGGGCCGAAGCGGACGACCCGCAGGCGGCACGGAACGCCGATGACTGGTTCCAGGAGGCGCTGCATCCATCGGTCGCCGATGCAGGCGCGGCGCGCGCGATCGGCGACGAACTGGACGCGGTGGCGCGCGGGTTGCCGCTGTCGCAATTGCGCCCCGACATTCAGCCAGGCACGCGCTTTCACGTGCTGGGACTGTCGCCGAACGCGGCGCGGCTGTCGGTCCGGTTCTGGCAGTCGGACAGTCTGGACGCGTTCGCCCGACGGCTGGCCGCGCATTATGACGACATGCGCATGGAGCCGTCGCCCTGGGCACGGCCGCCGGACGTCAACCTGCTGCTGGCGAAGACCGTGGCGTTGCAGGAGAAGTTCGAGAACATCCCGCCCCTGCTGGCCGGCGAGGTCCTGCGCGCGATCCTGGCCGGAAGCCCCTATCCGCGATCATGGCTGGCCGCCACGCTCATGCGTCTGCGCGCGGGCGACGAC
>NZ_JABXXP010000036.1 GCF_013376155.1 Nguyenibacter vanlangensis | reverse complement strand
CTCTGACGGCTTGGCGCGCGGCATGGCTTGCCGCCCCGCGCGGCGTCGCCTAAACCGGTCGGGCCGGCGGCCGGCCCCGCCATCCAGCGTTGAGGACCATCGATGCGCCTGCTTCTCGCCCTCGTGCTCCCTTGGCTTCAGTTCTTCACGATCGGGCGCCCGGTCGCGGGGATCATCTGCCTGCTGTTGCAGATCACGGTCATCGGCTGGATTCCCGCCGCGATCTGGTCGGTCTACGCGCTGAGCCAGTACAAGACCGACCGGAAGATCCGCGACGCCATGCGGGGCTGACCGCGCGCCGCCACTTGCGGCCGTCTTTCCGCGTCACATGGTCCTGACCAGGTTTTCCGCCAGCCACGCCCGGATATCCGCGGTCGAACACATCCAGCCGGCGCGCTTGCGCCAGGCGCTGGGCTACTGCACGCCGATGGCGGTCCGGGAAGACAGCCTGGCCACAGCGATGCCTGGGGAGAAAGGATCCGCAGAGCCAGATCGTCCAACTTAGATTCGGCCATCTCTGGTCCTCAGGATGGGGGCCATTTCGGTATTGGCGACACAGTCTGTCTCAAAGGAATGCATGGCCTCTCGGGATTCCGGGGCGAAATCGGTGCAGATGCGCGCGGAGCGGATTTTGTATTACTTCAATATTTCGAAGAATGATCGCTCGTTTTCATAGAGATCATCAAAATCTCTATACATCACGACACCAAAATTTTCCAATAATTTCTTCTTCCCACTATTAATTCCAAAAAATTCATACCCCAGATTACGGGCGGTTGTCAGATCCCAAACACCGTCACCAATCGAAATAACACGATGGGGTTTTTGCCCTCCATTTGCGGCGGAACCGAGTTCGACAGCACGGTCAACGATTTCTTCACGCGTCTCGAATTCAGATGCTGTAACCAATATTTCTGACTCACCATCGAGACCGATCACTGAAAGCTTATGCAAAAGCACCGTAGCGCAGACTTCCCGTCGCGAATACGACAATCCAACCTTGCTTACGCACATAGTCAATGAAGCAGCGCGCACCTCTGATCTCGGAGAAGGGCGTTTTCCTAACGGCTTCATCGTAAAAGCGTGCATATTCTCTTTCAAGTCGAAGCATATCTGCCTTCCCTCCAAGATTGGCCTCTTCCCATGCTTCGATCAGAATTGCACTATCGGAGTGATGCCTATAACTGCTCCAATCGGTTCGAAGTGCGGGAAATTTGAAATTTTGTAAAGCAGATCCGAATGCAAACTGATGCACGCTTACGCTGTCCGTCAATGTACCATCGATATCAAAAACAATAACGTTTTTTTTCATTATGTTAATTCTCCATCATTATCATGAAATCATCAGAAGATTCCTCATGCTGGAGAGAGACGCGCCCCTCGTTTTCGAGTCGATCCATACCGGGCAGTCCAGAAGTTCGCGCGATGCTCATATACTGTCCTTCCGTTCAACGACGAGAATCCGTGCAGCCCTCAGCGGGATCGCCTTGTGCTCATCACCCTCGCGAGCACGGAAAATATCGCCAGGTTCCAGGCGGAACACTTGTTCTCCACCGGAATGCCGCAGATGCATTTCAACCACCCCGTCGAGCACTGCGAACACTTCCGGACCGTCGTTCACGTGCCAGACATAGGGATGGTCGGTCCAGTGGAGACGAACGGTGACATCGGCGAAGCTCTCGAGCTCCAGCGCATCCCATGCCTTGCTGCCAGTGTAGTCTCCAGCCCGGATGACGCGGGCGATGGTGGCTTCGTTGTCGTTCATGTTCCGAGGCTTTCATCCGTAGACAGCACAGTCGCATAGACGAAGGACAGCGCGGCCATATAGGCGGCGTGGACATGAACCGCAGGAACTGCGACCCCATTGAACGCGAGGTCGCGGGTGGCAACGGCGTCGTGGATCAGAGTCACCTCATAGCCGAAATCCACCGCCGCGCGGACAGTCGCGTCGATACAAACATGGCTCATCGCGCCGAGGATCGTCAGTATCCTGATGCCCTTCTCATCAAGCAGCGCTTTCAGAGGCGTATCCCGAAACGCGTTCGGGTGATGCTTGAGCACCACCGTCTCACCCTTTCGCGGCGCGACGATGGCGTTAATGTGCGCGCCGTCCGACCCTGGCGCGAAAAACGGCGCATCCACCGTGGGAAACTCGTGCCGGATATGAATGACCGGCAATCCCCTCTCCCGGAAGGCCGCCAGCACGCGTGCCGCATTGGCGGCGGCTTGCTCGATACCGACCAGCTCCCAACGCCCGCCGGGGAAATAATCGTTCTGGAAGTCCACGATGATCAGGGCCTTGTCCGTCATATCCGCTTCCTTTTGCTCTGATGCGGCCAGAATAGCGGCGCCGTGACCGCCGCCCCAGTGGCGGGAAAGACAAAATCATGGTCATATCCGACACATGACGACACAGCCGCCGCATGAAATCGTTCTCGTCGCCTATCCCGGCGCGCAGCAGGCCGCCTTGCACGGCATGGCCGATCTGTTCGCCGTCGCCGACGAACGGGCCCGAACGCATTTCGACCGGCACGGGCCGTTGCTCCGCGTCACGACAATCGCGGAGGACCGGCGCCCTGCCACGGCGCCTGCCGTGATCATCCTTCCCCCTGCCCTGAGCGGATCACCCGTACCCGAGACAATGGGCGGCCTTCTGGCATGGATGCGAACCTGCCACACGAACGGCACGATCCTTGCTGCCGTGTGCGCCGGCACGTTCCTGCTTGCAGCCACCGGCTTGCTCGACGGTCGGCCAGCGACAACGCATTGGCAGTCCGCCGAGCGGCTGCGGGCCTTGTATCCGACCATCCGTGTCGATCCCGACCGGCTGCTGGTGGACGACGGCGACATCCTGACCGTCGCGGGCGTGATGTCCTGGCCCGATCTTGGTCTTCGCCTCATCGAAAAACTGCTGGGACCGGCCGTCATGGCCGAGACGGCGCGCGACCTTCTGATCGATCCACCGAGGCGCGACCAGCGCCATTACCGGCAGTTCGTCCCGGTTCTCACCCATGGAGATCGCGCGATCCTGGCCGTCCAGCACTGGTTGCGCACGGATGCGGCCCGCGAGGCAAGCGTTGCAGAAATGTCCCGCGTTTCGGCGCTGGGAGAACGGACTTTCCTGCGCCGCTTCCGTAGGGCGACCGGAATTGCGCCGAGAGAATATGCCCAGCATCTGCGCGTGGAGCGCGCACGGGACCTTCTGGAAACGACCGTGCTCTCATTGGACCGGATCGCGTGGGAGGTCGGCTATCAGGATGTCGGCGCATTCAAGAAGCTTTTCCTTCGGCTCACGGGCCTCTCTCCCGCCGAATACCGCGAACGGTTCATCGTCAGGCCGACTTCCTGACGGTTGCTTCCTCCAAAGCAAGCACGACCCGTCGGGGCAACTGACGATCGCGGTGGGTCATCAGGGGCTGGATACACCCATTTACGATGCCTGCACCAAGAAATCAGTCTTCCTGCCTTGCTTCATTTCCAATCGCAAATATTCTCTTGAAAATTCCTTAATATTGAAGGCCAGCCTTTCCTATTGCGCATAGGAAGAAGACACCCTTGAGATGGACGCGATAGAGGGCATCGAACGCGTCTTCGGTGGTGTTCTCGATGCTGCCATGATGCGCGGTGCCGGCATTGCTGACCAGACAGTCGAGCGGAATCCGGCAACACAAGCCCATGCGGAGATGATCGCGCTGATCGGTAGTCTGGCGAGGGCGCCCCGTCAAAACAATTCGGGAATCAGCTTGGATGTGTAATCGGGTTCGACGTAGCCATTGGCCTTGTCGCGTTTCGGAAGTTCGACCTTTCGGCGCGGCGTCTTGTCATAGGGGATCCGTCCCAGCATATGTGTGATGATATTGAGGCGTGCGCGCTTCTTGTCGTCGGATCGGACCATGTACCACGGAGCCCACCCCGTATCCGTTTTTTGGAACATCTCGTCACGCGCGCGCGAATAGGCATGCCAGCACGAGTAGGATTTCAGATCCATTTCGGAGAGCTTCCATGTCTTGCGCCCGTCATTGATCCGGGATTCGAGACGCCTGGTCTGTTCGTCGCGACTGACCTCGAGCCAGTATTTCAGGAGAATGATTCCGGAATCGACCATCGCCCGTTCGATCAGGGTTACGCCCCTGAAAAACGCCTCGACGTCCTTCTCGGTGCAAAAACCCATGACCCGCTCGACGCCGGCCCTGTTGTACCAGCTTCGATCGAAAATTGCGATTTCCGATGCTGCCGGCAAATGCGCCAGATAGCGCTGCACATACATCTGCGACTTTTCCCGCTCGGTGGGCGCCGGCAGCGCCACGACCTGGAAGGTGCGCGGACTGACCCGCTCGGTGATCGCCTTGATCACACCGCCCTTTCCGGCACCGTCGCGACCTTCGAAGACAATGCAAATCTTTTTCTTCTCGCGCCGGACCCACTCCTGGAGCTGCACGAGTTCGACATGGAGCCGCGCCAGTTCCGCCTCGTAATCTTTCCGGCGCAGCTTTTCCGTTCCAGGGGAACCGTCCTGGCTGAGCGTGGCGTCGGAGGCTGAAGATTTTTCGGTCTTTCCCATGAGTTTCTCCCCTCGGAGGATCTGGAGGCGGTGGCGTGGACCACGAACCTCGGTGCCATTTCGCCACGCGTTAAGAGCGACCTGTCACCAGATGGGCTTTCGCAGAATCGGGGCGTTACCAGCCGGGGTTGGGGGCGCCAATTCGTCCGTCGCCGGCGGCGGGTGGGCCGGCAGCAATTTTCCCCAGTTGGTACGACGCGCCATTTCGGCTTGCATGGCTTCGGGTATGATCGGCTTTCCCTCCCCGACCTCCCACCCGCCGCCCAAAGCCTTATAAAGCGCGATGAGATAGGTCGCGATGGAGGATTGCGTATCGGCCAGCCTGTTTTCCGCCTGCAGAAGAATCCGCTGCGAATCGACGACGCGCTGATAATCCTCGGCTCCTTCGCGATACCGTGTCAGCGACAACTGCACCGAGCGTTGCCCGGCCTGCACGGATCTTTGCGCATTGATTGCGCTGTCCTGCGCCTTGAGAAAACCGATCAGCGCATCCTCGACCTCGCGCTGGGCCTTGAGCACGGTATCTTGGTATGTGACGGCCGCCTGTTGAAAACGCGCGTCCTGCGCCCGGACGTTATTCGTTAGCCGTCCGTAGTTCAGAATGGGCCATCTGAAGCCCGGCCCGGTCGTGAAGAACCGGCTGCCGGGTGCGAGGAAGGTGGACATGCTGCTGCTTTGCACGCCGATTTCGCCGAAGAGCGTGAACCTTGGATAGAGGTCTGCCTTGGCGACACCGATGCGCGCGCTCTCCGTCGCCGCTCTCAACTCGGCCGCCCGGATGTCCGGCCGCCGCCGCAGCAATTCCGCCGGTATTCCGACCGCCACCTTGCTGGATGCCGTCGGGATGTATTGCGGGCCGTACAGCAACGCGTCGACGCTGCCCGGGGGGCGCCCCAGCAGCGTGCTGAGAGCGTTTTTTGCCTGCTGTTCGCTGGATTGCAACGGCGCGATATCGGCAAGCGTGCTCTCCAGCAATGTGCGTGCCTGGCTGGCGTCGAGTTCGGAGGTGGCACCGTTGCGAAAGCGCGACGTGGCGATGTCCAGGCCCTCTCTCTGGACGCGAGCGTTCTCGCGCGTGATCTGAATGAATACCTCGTAGGTGCGTATCATGGCGTAGGTGCGTGCGACCTCGGCAGTGAGCGAGACCAGTGCGTCGTCATAATCCGCGACCGTGGCGCCCATGTTGGCGTCGGCGGCCTCGACATTGCGCCGGAAGCGCCCCCAGAAATCCAGTTCCCAGCTTGCGTCGAAGCCGAGAGCGAAGCTGGCGAAGGAATGCTGGAGATTGGCCTGGTTGGCAAGACGCGAGCTGAGCAGGTTTTCCTGCGCAGCGCCGAAGCCCTCTTGCGTTTGTGGATACATGCTGCCGATTGCGACGCCCAATTGCGCCCGGGCCTCCAGAATCCTGAGGCCGGCAATCTGGACCGGCAGATTCTGCGTCGCGGCGATCTGGATCAATCGGTCGAGCGTCGGATCGTTGAACGTTCGCCACCAGTGACTCATCACGTCGCCCGTGGTTACGACCCGCGGATCGGTGCTTTCGATCCAGTTGTTCTGAATTTCGGGTTTCGGCGCGGCGAAGTCGGGCCCCACGGCGCAGCCATTCAGCATCAGCGCCACCCAGAACGCCGCAATTCCGCCCCCGAGCACGAGAGGCGCGTGGCGAGTCGCGCGGGCTGCATTCCGACGATCGCCCATCACCCGCCGCTCTCCGTCACATGGCGTTGCGCCGTTCATCGCTTTCGGTCCTACTTCGTCACGGCTATCGATTTTCGAAACAGTGCCAGGCTGTAGACAAAGAACGCCAGGCCGATTGCGCCGACCATTGCGAATTGACGCCAGACGGCGTCGATTCCGCCACCGCGATAAATGATCTTTTGGGAAAAGCTGACGAAATGACGCGATGGAAGAAAGAAGGTCATGTACTGGAGCCAGGTCGGCTGGCTTTCGACAGGAGTGGATCCGCCGGAAAGAAGTTGCAGCATGACGTTGACAAAGATGATCAGAAGCGCGAATTGCGCCATCGAACGGGAAATCGTGCCCAGGAAGAGACCCAGCGCCGTCGCGAAAAACAGGTAGAGCAGAACGCCCAGGAACCACAGGGAAATCGAGCCGGCAAACGGCACGTGCAGCGCCTTCATGACGATGAGATAGAGGGACAGCGCCGTTGCAACCAGAATGACGAGACTGTTGGCCCAGACTTTTGCCATTGCGATCTCGAAGGCCGTCAGCGGCATCACGAGCAGATGCTCCAATGTTCCGTGCTCGCGCTCGCGGATCACCGCGGCGCCGGTCAGGACAATCGTGAGCAGCGTGATCTGATTGATGATCGCGACGACGCTCGCGAACCACGATGTCTCTCCGTTGGGATTGAACAGCCGGCGAATGACCAGATTGATCGCCGGTTGCGCCGATGCGTCGGAGCGCCTGAAAAAGCTGGAAATGCGATCGCCGATTATATTTTTGATATAGCCGCCGCCGATGGCGGCCTGCTGCATGGCGGTCGCGTCGATGTTCAACTGCACGTCGGGGTGGCGCCCCGCGCGCAGATCGGCTTCGAACCTCGGTGGAATCACGACGACGAACATGAACCGTCCCTCGTCCATCGCGGTTTCGACGTCCGCCGCGGCGATCGCCTGGGGCGTCTGGAAGCGCGGCGGATAGAAGGCATCCATCAATTGTCCGGACAATGCGGACCCGTCCTCGTCGGTAAAGGCGATCGACGCGTTGTTGACCTCGCTGGATGTGCCGGTGGCTTGAGCGTAGATCGCGCCGGTGAACGAATACGCGACGAAGAAGATCATCACCAGGTCGCTGCCGACGCTTCGCAATTCCTTGATGCCGAGCCAGAAAATGTTGATGAGCGAGGACACCGCTACTTCTCCTGCTTCCTGAGTATGAGCGCGCTCACGGTCCAGAGAACGGGAATGCAGCACCCGAGGAAAATGACGTCCTGCATCAGGAGGTCCGCGCCGAGGCCCTTGGTGAAGGCGCCCTTGCTGGCATGCATGTAATAGGTCGTGGGCCAGATCGTCCCTACGAACCGCGCCCGGCCCGCGAGCGTCGAGACGGGCTGCAGGAAGCCGGAAAACTGTATGGTGGGCAGAAGCGTGATGATCGTCGTTACGAAGACGGCGGCGACCTGGCTGCTGGTGAAGGTTGAGATGACCATGCCGATGCCCGTCGTGGCGACGACGTACAGCAATGTGCAAAGCGTCAGGACCAGAAAGCTGCCTTTGAGCGGTACATCGAAGACGATGAGGGCCATCGTCACCAGGACGGCATAGTTCATCATGCCGATCGCGATATAGGGAAGCTGCTTGCCCAGGAGATATTCGAGCCGGCCGGTCGGCGTCACGTAGAAATTGATGATCGAGCCCAGTTCCTTCTCCCGCACGACGCTGACCGCCATCAGGATCGCCGGGATGAGGATGAGCAGGATCGGCGGGATGCTGGGCACCATCGCATAGACGCTTTCGAACGTCGGGTTGTACATATAGCGGTCCTGGAAATTTGCGGTGTATTTCTGCGGGGGGATCTCCAGCCCGCTTGGGGGATTGCGCAGGATCTCGTCCTGGACGCCTTGAACATATTGCGCGATGGTTTCGCCACGGAACGTGTCCGCGCCGTCTATCTCGGCAAGAACTTCCGGCCTTGAATCCCTGCGGAGATCCCGGCCGAAATTAGGAGGCATCTCCAGAACGAGCGAGATCCTGTCCGACTGCATGCGCGCCAGCGCATCGCCGGCCGAGCGGACCGGAAGCATCTGCGTGAAATATCGCGGCGTGCCCTCATATTGTTCGAGATAGGTCCGGCTTTCAAACGTCTGATCGAGATCGAAGGTCGCATAACGAATATGTTCGACGTCCGTGGTGATCCCGAACCCGAAGATGAGCATCAGCAGGGCCGAGCCGACAAAGGCGAAGGCCAGGCGGACCGGATCGCGCAGGATCTGCATCGTTTCGTTGACGCTGTAGGCGAGCAGCCGCGCCAGACGCAATGAAAGCCCGGAGGGCGCCTCATGCGGCGGCGCGGCGGCTGACGGCGATCCGCCGATGTCCGGCTTCGCCTCGCCCTGCGCGCCGGACGCCGCCTCTCCGATCGCATCCTCCATATAGGCGATGAAGGCGTCTTCCAGGGTGGTAGCGTTTTGCGCCTCGATCAGTTTCCGCGGCGCGTCGGCGGCGAGGACCCTGCCCGCATGCATGAGCGAGATTCTGTCGCACCGCATTGCCTCGTTCATGAAATGCGTGGTCACGAAAATCGTAACGCCCTGCCGGCGCGAGAGGTCGATCAGCAATTCCCAGAAACTGTCGCGTGCAACGGGATCGACGCCCGACGTCGGTTCGTCCAGAATGAGCAATTCCGGGCCATGCAGGACAGCGACCGCCAGCGACAGGCGCTGGCGCAAGCCCATGGGCAACGCGCCGGCCAATGCGTCGAGATAGGGGCCGAGCCCGAATTTCTCGACAAGCTCGTCGATCCGTGCCTTGGCCCTGTCGGGCGGCATGTGATAGAGGCGCGCGTCGAGAACGAGGTTCTGCCGGACCGTAAGCTCGCCATAGAGCGAGAATGCCTGCGTCATGTAGCCGATGTTCTTTCGCACCACGATGCTGCCGGCATCGACCGACTGACCAAACAGCCTGGCGCTGCCCTCGGTCGGCGGCAGCAATCCCGTCAACATTTTCATGGTCGTGGATTTGCCGCAGCCATTGGAGCCGAGAAAGCCGAAAATCTCTCCACGCTCGATCGTCAGGGAGACATGATCGACGGCGACGAAGCTGCCGAAGCGCCGCGTCAGCCCCTCGGCGTCAATGGCGATTTCGCGCTTGCCGGCCGGCCGCGGCGGAATGGCGAGATCGACGTGGCCGGTGCGTTTTTCCTCGGGCAACAGGGCGATGAAGCATTTTTCGAGGTCCGTCGTGCCGGTTCGCGCCATCAGTTCCGCGGGGGTGCCCGTCGCGAGAACACGTCCGGCGTCCATGGCCACGATCCAGTCCCATTGCTGGGCCTCGTCCATGTAGGCCGTCGAGATGATGACGCTCATGCCGGGGCGCCCGGCGCGGACCTCGTCGATCAGCGCCCAGAACTGCCGACGAGACAGCGGATCGACGCCGGTCGTCGGTTCATCGAGAATGAGCAGGTCGGGGTCGTGCACCAGCGCGCCGCAGAGCCCCACCTTCTGTTTCATTCCACCCGACAGCTTGCCGGCGGGACGGTCGGGAAAGGGCGCAAGCCCCGTGCCGTCCAGCAATACCCTGATGCGGGCCAGGCGCTCGGCGGCGGTGAGGCCAAAGAGCCGGGCCATGAAATCGACGTTCTCTTGTACGCTGAGCTCGAAATAGAGATTCTTGCCCAGGCCCTGCGGCATGTAGGCGATCCGCGGGCATACCTCTCGCCGGTGCCGCGGATCCGCGATGTCCCCGCCCAGGACGATCACTTTGCCCCGTTGCATCTTCTTGGATCCGGCGATCAGCGCCAGGAGCGTCGATTTGCCGACGCCGTCCGGCCCGATGATGCCGACCATGCGCCCGGCGGGAATATCGAGGGAGAGCCCATCGAGCGCCGCGACCCCGCCATAGCGATGGGTGACGTCCTGTATGGACACCACCGGCACGCTGGCGGACATGGCAGGCGACGCATGAGGCGCAGTGTCTGACATGGATTGGTTCTCTGGCGTGTTACGGCGGCATCGTCGCCGTCGTGACGCTTCGTTGGTGTTTATTGCCCCGGCGCCTGGAGAATTTCCACTGAACCGGGGATCAGTGGAAATGCCCTACATCGTTATTTTATCGCGCAGTTTCACCCGTTCAAACGAATCCGTTCGAACGGGACCGGCCTCTATCCTCCGTTTTTTACGGGAGATATGGCGTGCTCAAGCGAGGCCGGCCAGGCGGTCGCTTGATCTATTTTCACGTAGCCGACGCCCCGCACGCCGGTCTTGACGACGTCGATATAGGACTCCACCGTCTGCTCAGGCACGCGGATCTTGACCCGGAACATCAGCTTCTCCCGCTCACTGCGGGTCTCGACCTGTTTGGGTGTGAACTGCGCTTCGGGCGACACGAAGCTGACATATCCCGCGACGGGGCGATTGGGGAGAACGTCGAGCACGATCCGCGCCTCGGCGCCGATCTTCACCTTCGCCGCCTGCTCCGACGGGAGGAATATTTCCATGTACACGTCGTTCAGGTTTACCAGCGTCAACGCCTTACCGCCCGGCCCCAGGACCTCGCCAACTTCGACCAGCCGATAGAGCACTCTTCCCCTGACCGGCGATTTCAGCGTTGCATCGTCAATTCGGGTTTGGATCGTCGACACCTGGGCCTCGGCGACTTTGACCTGTTGTTCAATCGTGCGTAACTGGGCTTCGTTTTCCTGAAGGCCGGCCGTCGTGGTCTGTACCGCCGTCCTGCGGACGTCGAGTTCCCGTTGCGAACCGGCACGTTCCGCGACGAGCGCGCTACTGCGCCTGACCTCGATATTGGCGAGATTGATCTCGCTTTGCGTCTTGATGATCGCAGCCCGGACCACGGCCACTTTTTCCTGCGTCGCCGCGACGTTCAACTTTGCCTCTTGAAGCTGCGCCTGCAATGTGGACGTATCCAGCAGGACCAGAACCTGGCCCGGGTTGACCAGATCGCCCTCATCGGCGCGGATTTCCTGCACCCGGAGCGCTTCCTTGGCGGTGATATCGACGAGTTTTGCCTCGATCCGTCCGTTACCCGATGCGATTCCCTTCGGCAGCGCCGACTGCATCTGCTGCCAATATTGGTAGCCGAAATAGGAGGCGACCAGAACGACGGCCGCCACTATCCACAGGAGCGACTTTTTCGACATCGCCGCGAATCCTCCGGGGATGATTTTCTCTGCAGGGCAAGCCGGCTGCCGTTCCCTCCTGCCTTGACGCGATTGGGCCGTCTGTCCTCGGCCTCGACGCAAAAGCTTGTATCGGCAGGATGAGTTTCCGTGCGCCTTTCACGATTTCGAGTTACCTGGAGCGTTTTCACCAAACATCGGTTCGGGAAATGCTCCAGGTTATTATTTATCGCGCATCTTCACCCGTTCAAACGCGTCCGTTTGAACGGGATCCGCTCTGATTTGTCGGAAAACGAAACGCCGCCCAAATCCGCCCCCAGCGCTGGTCCGCCGGACCCGATGGATGGCGCCTCGGACAGTCGGAGACGCCGACGGGCGGGCCTTGGACGATCAGATCGACATGCCGCCGGAGACTTCGATCCGCTGGCCGTTGA
Source organism: Nguyenibacter vanlangensis (assembly GCF_013376155.1). Taxonomy (GTDB): domain Bacteria; phylum Pseudomonadota; class Alphaproteobacteria; order Acetobacterales; family Acetobacteraceae; genus Gluconacetobacter; species Gluconacetobacter vanlangensis. The sequence goes on along the minus strand of NZ_JABXXP010000036.1, from coordinate 2,221 downwards.
CCCAGCGGTGGTCCTCGGACAGCAGCGAGGCGACCATCGGTCCGATATCGTCCGGCAGGCCGGCGCGGCCGAGGGCCGTCATATCCGCGACCCGCCTGTTGAATTCGGGGTTGTCGCGGACCAGGCCGCCGCTGAAATCGGTCTCGATCGCGCCGGGTGCGACGACGTTGACCGCGATCCGGCGCGGGCCCAGTTCCTTGGCCATGTATCTGGTCAGGATTTCGACGGCGCCCTTCATCGTGCCGTAGGGCGCGCGGCCGGGCATGATGACGCGCGTGAGGCCGGACGAGATGTTGACGATCCGGCCGCCATCATTGATGAGCGGCAGCAATTTCTGCGTCAGGAAGAAGACGCCCTTGAGATGGACGCGATAGAGGGCATCGAACGCGTCTTCGGTGGTGTTCTCGATGCTGTCATGATGCGAGGTGCCGGCATTGTTGACCAGATAATCGAAACGCTGTGCGCCGAGGCCGGCCAGCGTCTGCCGCACGTCCTGCACGAAATCGCCGAAGCCCGCCGTATCGCCGGCATCGAGTTGCAGGGCGACGGCCCTGCGTCCCGCTTCGGCGGCCAGGGCGGCGACCTGTTCGGCTGCCGCCCGATCGGCGTGGTAGGTGAAGATCGCATCGACGCCGCGCCTGGCGAGGTTCAGGACGATGTTGCGCCCCAGTCCCCGGCTGCCGCCGGTGACGAGCGCGATTTTACCTGTGGTTTGACGGGTCATGGTTTTTCCCTGGAAGCTGTTCCGGTGAGGCTGTTCCGGTGCCGAGCCTATGCGCCGGGCCCCTGGTTCGGCCATGCCGGAACCCGCCCATTTCTTGCCTGATTCCACCTCGGCGCTTACATTCGGGGCCGCCACGACCAGGGCTGTCCCATGGATGAACTCTCTCGATTACGCGACGCCGTCGGCACATGTTTCGCGTGCCACGGCAATGCCAGTCCGCTTTACACCGCGATCGATGGCCTGATCCTGCTGCGGTCGGCGGCCGAGCGGAATCCGGCGCATATCCTGCACAAACCCGCGCTGTGCATTGTGGTGCAGGGCGCGAAATGGACCAGTTTCGGCGCGCTTCGGCTGGAGTACCGGACGGGCCAGGCCATGGTCGTCAGCGTCGAGATGCCGGGGACGAGCCAGGTGGTCGAGGGCGGAGAGGGCGCGCCCTATCTGAGCGTCGTGATCGAGCTGGACCGGGCGATCATGCGCGAGGTCTTCGAGCGCATGGAGGCGCCGCCCGTGCCGGACGACCGCGCGGGGGCCTTCGTCCTGGAGTTGGACGACGCGCTTGTGGGGTGTGCGGCGCGGGCGGTCGGATTGCTGCGCGAGCCGCGGGCGATTCCCATCCTCTATCCGGCGGTGATGCGCGAAATCTGCTATCGCCTGCTGGCCGGGCCGCACGGTGCGGTGCTGTCGCGCCTGGTGGTCGGGGTCGATCGCGATCGCCGCCTGGTCGAGGCGATCCATGCGCTGAGGGAGAAATTCGACCGGGTGCTGCGCGTCGACGACCTGGCGGCGGCGGCAGGGCTGAGCCCGACCGCGTTTCATCGCCAGTTCAAGGCCCTGACCGCGATGACGCCGATGCAGTTCCAGAAACAGATCCGGCTGATGGAGGCGCGCAGGCTGCTGCTGTCGGGCGGCATGTCGGCGGAGGCGGCGGCCTTCGCGGTCGGCTATGCCAGCCCGTCGCAATTCAGCCGCGAATATCGCCGGATGTTCGGATTGCCGCCCGCCCGGGACGCGTTGCGGCTTTCTGACCCGCCCGGCGCGACGGCGTGAAGGGAACGATCCGCATGGGGACGGACCTGTCGGGGCACGTGGCGGCGTATTTGGACGTGGCGCGGGCGTTTTTGGACGTGGCGCGGCCGTCGGGCCATAAGGGGGGATCGTGACCCGAATGGCGAAGGACTTGCGGATATTCCGATGAACGACATCAGCGACGCGACCGGCATGGGCGGGACGGAAGGGCAGGATCCGCGCTTTGCGGAGATCGATCTGTGGCCGACTGCGTCGATCCTGGAGGCGCTGGCCGAGGCGCAGATGAGCGCCGTTGCCATGGTGCGGGCGGCGATCCCCGAACTGGAGCGCGTTGTTGCCGCGGCCCTGCCCCGGCTGCGCGCGGGTGGCCGGCTGTTCTATGTCGGGGCCGGCACGTCGGGGCGGATCGGCATGCAGGACGGGGTGGAACTGACCCCGACCTTCGGCTGGGCGCCGGAGCGGCTGGTG
>NZ_JABXXP010000035.1 GCF_013376155.1 Nguyenibacter vanlangensis | reverse complement strand
GGCCACGGCAGCAGCCCCCATGGCGCCGACCGCCATGCCGGTCCCGACGGCGGCGCCCGCGCCAAGCTGGGGCGCCCCGGAAATCAGGCCGTTGGCAAGAGAGCCGCCGAAGATCGCCAGGCCCACGATACACAGCGACGCCAGCACAACCGACAGCGCCTGCCCGATGGTGGGCGCACTGTTCCCGTAGGACGTCGTGAACTGTTTGAAGAGGACGGAGGCGACGGCGGAGATCACCGCCAGCACCATGATCTTCGCGCCAGAGGACACGACGTTGCCCAGCACCTTCTCGGCCAGAAAGGCAGTGCGGTTGAACAGGGCGAACGGGATCAGCACGAAGCCGGCGAGGCTGGTGAGCTTGAATTCGACGATCGCGACGAACAGTTGCACCGCGAGGATGAAGAATGCCGCCAGCACGATGAACCAGCACAGAAGCAGCACGAGGATCTGCACGATGCTGGCCAGGGCGCCAAAGGAAAAGGCCAGTTTGCTCGCTGCATCGAGCAGCGGCAGCGCGGCGGACAGGCCGGTTGCGGCCAGCCGGCCCGGATGCATGAAATCCCCGAGCGCCAGCGTTCCCCCGCCCGCCTTGAGGCCGAGAACGGCGAAGCTGTTGAAGACGACCGAAGACAGATTAGAAAAATTATTGATGATGAAGGCGAAGAAGCCGACATAGAGTGTCTTCTTGACCAGCCGCTGGATGATATCCTCGTCAACCGCCCAGGCCCAGAACAGGCCCGCCAGCAGGACATCCAGTACCGAGAGCGACCCGGCGAGCGAGACGACACTCCCCTGAACCAGTCCGAAACCGGAATCGATCGTGGTCTCGAAAACGTTCAGGAAACCGTCAATGATCCCGACATTACTTGGATCCATCGCTCAGTTTCCTGAATTTGGGACGGAGACGGTTTCAGGAACATAGGCGTCGTACTGCGCGAAATGCTGATATTGCGCTTTCGCCGCGGCCTCGTTAGCCACTTGTCGCGCCCGATCAAGGTCTGCGGCGCGACCATTGGCCGCCAGTTCCGCCTGGATATCGGAAAGCTGCCGCGATTGCAGGGCCAGAAGCTGGTTGCCGGCCTGGGCCGCCTGAAGCGCCCCGGCCGAGGTCTGACTGGCCGAGACGAGCTGGGTCATCGCCGCGCTGTCGCTCGGAATATTCCCGACCACACGGGCCTGGAGCTTCAGGGCGTCCTCGAAGCCGCCGACGGAATTCTGCCACCGTGTCTGTGCCTGATTGAACAGCGCACTGTCGGACATGCCAGACGAGATGGAGGTGTACGCCTGCTGATATTGCTGCTCGACCGACTGGACACTGTAGGCGATGTTCTGAGCCTGGCTCAGAAGCACTGTCGTCTGCACCATGGTCGATTGCAACGTCGCCAGGGTGGAGAGCGGCAGGCTTGCCAGGTTCCGGGCCTGGTTGACCAGCATCTGCGCCTGATTGGCCAACTCTGTAATCTGGTTATCGATCTGCTGCAACGCGCGGGCGGCCTGCAGCACGTTCTGGCCGAAATTGGCACCGTCGAACACCGCCCATTGCGCATGAGCGCGTGATGGCGCCACGATGGTCATGGCGATCACCCCGATAGCGCAGTACTGGATCCACGTGCGGCGCGACACTATGGGAATGGCGAGATGATCATCGAGACCTGCACGCGGGTGTTCGTCGAAGCGAACGAGTTGGATGCCACCATCGCTTTCTATAAGGCGCTGTCGGGCGGCACCGTGGGCCAGCGCTTCGCCTATCCCGAAGCCGGCCTTGAATTGGCAACCATATCCTCGCCCCGCCTGTCGGTGCTCGTCATCGCAGGAGAGCCGGACAAGCGGCATCCGTTCGAGGCCACGCGCCTGACAGTCAAGGTCGATCGTCTGGAGACGATTCTGGCGACGCTGACGGAGGCCGGCGCGGAACAGCTCGAACCAGTCCAGACGACGCCGGTCGGGCGCAAAACGCGGTTCCGTCACCCGGACGGTCTGGTGGTGGAGTATGTCGATCATGACAGTCCCTCCACCCGGTAACCACCATCGCGCAGCAGATCTGCGGCCCAGGTGACGCCCCGCGCTTCGAACCAAGCGGGCAGGAATCCGCTCCGCCCGTGCTCCGCCAGCACCGCATCGATCAGCCGGTGGTCGTCCTTTCCCGACGCCGCGCACAGGGCCAGCGCCACCGGCCCCAGCCCCAGCTCGAACAGCCGGTTGCCGCGCTGGGTCTGGCAGTAATAGTCCCGCTTCGCCGCGGCACGGGCGATGATCCCGATCTGGCGGTCGTTCAGCCCGAAATCCCGATAAAGCGCCATGATCTGCGGCTCGATGGCCCGCTCGTTCGGCAGGAATATCCGTGTCGGGCAGCTTTCCACCACCGCCGGGGCGATCCGGCTATTGGCGATGTCGGATAGACCCTGCGTCGCGAAGACGACGCTGGCGTTCTTCTTGCGCAGAGTTTTCAGCCATTCCCGAAGCTGGCCCGCGAAATCGCCGTCGTCCAGCACCAGCCAGCCCTCGTCGATGACCAGCAGGGTCGGCCGTCCGTCGAGCCGGCCTTCGATGCGATGGAACAGATAGGACAGCACCGACGACGCGGCCCCGGAGCCGATCAGCCCCTCGGTCTCGAACACCACGACATCGGCCTCGCCGAGAAGTTCCGCATCGGCGTCGAGCAGGCGGCCATGGGGGCCGCCAAGGCAATAGGGCGCCAGCGCCTGCTTCAGCGCATTGGATTGGAGCAACGCGACCAGGCCGGACAGGGTGCGTTCATGGACTGGCGACGACGCAAGCGAGTTCAGCGCCGACCAGAGATGGGCTTTGACGTCAGGCGTCAGCGCGACGCCCTCGCCCACGAGAATCTGGCCGAACCATTCCGTAGCCCATTTGCGCTCGTCCAGGTCATCGATCTGGGCCAGCGGCTGGAGGGAGACGGCTGGGGAACCGCCCTCCCCGTCTCCGGTGTTATCTGACAGCCCCCCACCAAGGTCATGCCAGTCCCCGCCCATGGCCAGCGTCGCCGCGCGCAGCGAGCCCCCGAAATCGAAGGCAAACACTTGTGCCCCCTCATAGCGCCGAAACTGCAGCACCATCAGCGCCAGCAGGACAGATTTCCCGGCCCCGGTCGGTCCCGCGATCAGGGTGTGGCCGACATCCCCGACATGCAGGGAAAATCGAAACGGCGTGGCTCCCGCCGTCTTGCCGTAAAAGAGAGGCGGGGCATGGAAGTGGGTATCGCGGTCCGGTCCCGCCCAGACGGCGGAGAGCGGGACCATATGCGCCAGATTCAGGGTCGAGACCGGCGGCTGGCGCACATTCGCATAGACGTGCCCGGGTAATGATCCGAGCCAGGCTTCTACCGAGTTCAGGCTCTCCGCCATGCAGGTGAAATCGCGGCCCTGGATGATCTTCTCGACGAGGCGCAGCTTTTCGGCCGCGATACCGGCGCTGCCATCCCACACCGTGATCGTCGCGGTGAGATACGCCTGCCCGACATCGTCGGCGCCGAGCGACTGCAACGCCAGATCGGCGTCGGCCGCCTTGTTGGCCGCGTCGTTGTCGACCAGCGCCGACGCCTCGTTGGTCATCACCTCGCGCACGATGGCGGCGATCGACTTCCGCTTGGCGAACCACTGGCGCCGGATCTTCGTCAGCACCTTGGTGGCATCGGTCTTGTCGAGCAGGATCGCCCGCGTCGACCAGCGATAGGGCATCGCCAGCCGATTGAGGTCGTCGAGGATGCCGGGAAAGGTCCGGCTCGGAAAGCCGGTGATGGTCAGGGTTTTGAGGTAGGCCGCGCCCAGTTTCGGTTCCAGCCCACCCGCCAACGGCTGGTCGACCAACAGCGCATCCAAATGCATGGGGATTTCCGGCACGCGGACACGCTGCTGCCGGGTCGAGATCGTGGAATGCAGATAGGTCAGCGTTCCGGCGTCATCGAGCCACGCCGCCTCGGGCATGAAGCCGTCCAGCAGGGCCAGAAGACGGTCGCTGCGATCTACAAATGATTGGAGCATGCCGTATGGGTCCGGCCCATCACGCTCCCTGCCCTCATAGAGCAGGCGTTCGGCACGACCAGATGTTTCCGCCGGCGGCAGCCACACCAGGGTCAGGAAATAGCGGCTCTCGAAATGCGCGCCCTCATCCTCGAACGCCTCACGCCGTTCCAGATCGACCATCTGGCTGGCCGCATCGGGGAAATCGCTGTCGGGATAGAGCGTCGCCGGCACGCGCTGCGCCTCGACGAACACCGCCCAGCCGGAACCCAGCCGGCGCAGGGCATTGTTCAGCCGCCCGGTGACGCCGACCAGTTCGGCCGAGGTGGCGCTGTCCAGATCCGGACCACGGATGCGCGCGGTGCGCTGGAAGCTGCCGTCCTTGTTCAGCACCACGCCACGTTCGACCAGCGCCGCCCAGGGCAGGAAGTCGGCCAGCAGGGACGCACGGTTGCGATATTCGCCCAGGGACATCATCGCCCAGCCCCCCCTCACGCCCGCAGCCAGGCGGGGTAGCGCAGATGCCGCCGTCCCACCTCGACGAACAGCGGATCGCGTTTCGCGCCCCACACCGCCAGGCTGTGCCCGACGATCCAGAACGTGGCACCGATCAGCCACAGCCGCAGGCCCAGCGCGATCGCGGCGGCCAGCGTGCCGTTGGCGATCGCCACCGCGCGCGGGGCACCACCGAGCAGGATCGGCTCGGTCAGCGAACGATGCACCGGGACCTGGAAACCCGGCACCGCGTCGTCCTCGTATCCGGCGGCCATCAGATCAGCGCCCCGCCGGCGAAGGAGAAGAAGGACAGGAAGAAGCTCGACGCCGCGAAGGCGATCGACAGGCCGAACACGATCTGGATCAGCCGGCGGAAGCCACCCGAGGTCTCGCCAAAGGCGAGGGTCAGGCCGGTCACGGTGATGATGATCACCGAGACGATCTTGGCCACCGGCCCCTGCACCGAGTCCAGGATCTGGGTCAGCGGCTGCTCCCACGGCATGCCCGAGCCCGACGCCCAGGCACTGGAGCCGAACACCGCAGTCAGCAGGGCGGCAGACGCCATTGTGGCGACGTGCTGCCGCACGCGCGGGATGGACTGGATCATCGGAATTCTCCGTCGGTCTGGATTGGATGGAGGCGATAGTCGCCCGTAGCGGGATCGCGCCCGTCGACCGTGGCGAGTTCGGACAGGCGGCGCTGTGGTCCCCGGCCGGACAGCACGGCGATCACGTCGATGGTCTCCGCGATCAGCGCACGCGGCACGGTGACAACAATCTCCTGGATCAGCTGCTCCAACCGGCGCAGCGCGCCCAGCGCCGTGCCGGCGTGCAGCGTGCCGATGCCACCGGGGTGGCCAGTGCCCCAGGCTTTCAGAAGATCCAGCGCCTCGGGGCCGCGCACCTCGCCGATCGGAATTCGATCGGGCCGCAGGCGCAGTGCCGAGCGCACCAGGTCGGACAGGGACACCACGCCGTCGCGGGTACGCAGCGCCACCAGGTTGGGCGCGGCGCATTGCAGTTCGCGCGTATCCTCGATCAGCACGATCCGATCGGCGGTTTTGGCGACCTCAGCGAGCAGGGCATTGACCAGGGTGGTCTTGCCGGTCGAGGTGCCGCCCGCGACCAGGATGTTCCGTCGCTCCGCGACCGCCCGGCGCAGGAAATTCGCCTGCGCGCCGGTCATGATCCCGGCGGCGATATACTCGTCGAGGGTGAACACCGCGACCGCCGGCTTGCGGATGGCGAAGCTCGGCGCAATTACAACCGGGGGGAGCAGCCCTTCGAACCGCTCGCCGGTCGGCAGCTCGGCCGACACGCGCGGTGCGGCGTCATGGACCTCGGCGCCGACATGGTGCGCGACCAGCCTAACGATGCGCTCGGCGTCAGCCGGGGTAACATGGTCTCCGGTGTCCGCCAGCCCCTCGGACAGACGGTCGATCCACAGCCGCCCGTCCGGATTGAGCATCACCTCGATCACGGCCGGATCGGCGAGATGCCCTGCGATGGCCGACCCCATCGCCGTGCGCAGCATGGACATGCCGCGCATGGCCGCAGCATTCATGACGGTCTGAATCCGCATGGTTATCCCCGTTTCATGGAGCCGCCCGGACAGTCCGGACAACAACGGGGACAAATAGAAGAGGCGCGAGTTTCTCCAATGCAACAAGAGAATCAGCGAAAGTCGTAGTCAGGCGTACTGGAGCGTACGCTGGCGGATACAAACTTGCAGGGGCGCAGGGGCGTATCTTTATTGTTTTATATCAGTGCATTAAGTATTCCACATCCCCGTGTGCGATCCGAATTTCATGGTAACGACGTAGGCACTTTCAGAATATCCATCCTGCGATTGCCATATCTATTACAAAAAAAGATGTTATTATCTTTATCATCCCAACAAGCGCCAATATTTTATAATGGCATTTCTGTTGAAGTATCTAAACGCGAGAATAGATGATCCGCGCTACGGGTCCATAGGCCGTGGTGGAGACATAATTTGGTGTGCAGCGTGCCAGCAACGTCGTCTACCAGAGAACGAGCGTGACGCTGTCATTCGGAATGGTTGCCCAGACGGTGGCGACCGTGCTTGAGTCAGCTTGAAAAAGCCACTGGGCATGGAATCGGCCCAGCCGTATCCATAGCGCTTCAGGCCACGTTATTGAGGACGCCCCCATTGAACAGCGACAAAGACATCATTCTCGGCCGCCTGAATGCCACGGCACAGATCGTAACCGCGCATCTTGCCACGGCAAAGGTGGAGACCGACCAACTCCCCAACCTGGTTCAGCGAATCTATGCGTCTACCGCCATCGAAGAACCGGACGCGAAACCGCACGCGCTTACGCCTCGTGAGACGTCCCCAGCGGTCGCGCAAGGATCTGCCGAGACTGAGCGGCCTTTCGTCCGACACGACGAAGCACAGACCCTAGACATCAAACCATCGTCCTCAGTGCAAACTGAAGCGCAAACGCCGAAGCCTGCGGTGCCAATCAGAGAGTCCGTGTTCCCGGACTATGTGATCTGTCTTGAAGACGGGAAGAAGCTCAAGTCTTTGAAGCGGCACCTGATGTCCGCCTTTGGTATGACCGTCGAAGACTACAAAGAGAAGTGGAGCCTACCGGATACATATCCTACAGTCGCCCCCAACTACGCGGAAATGCGGCGCAGAGTGGCGCAGTCGATCGGTCTCGGACGGAAATCCTCGGTGAACGGCGATGCCAAAGAAACAGCCGCCAAGTCTCAACCATCGGCCGCGACAAGTCAGACGCCAGCCTCTCAAGATAAAGGCCGGCGGCCCATTAGAAAGACAGACGAACTGAGGCTGGCGAACGCGTTTTCTCGTTAACGACACGTCCTGCGGGTTGAGTCGTGGTTCAGCCCTCCGTGGGCATGGTCTCTGCCTGTCCGCGCGTTTCACGCTCGAGATCCGCGCGGAATCTTTTGTCGCTGGCGAGGCGCCGCCCGAGCATCTCTACGAAGCGGTCGTAACGCTCGGCACCCTGGGCACGCGCGGCCGCCGCGACGCCTTCCGGCAATCCGGGCATGCTGGCAAACCACAGACGGATGAACAGGGCCAGCGTCTCGACCGAAATCGAAAGATCGCGCTCGATCCGCGCCTGACGCCGGTCGAGGCGCTGTACGGCGGCTTCCAGGGACGCCTTCGGATCGCCGCCGGCCCCTTCCGGGTCGAGCCAGGCCGCGATCGCGGCTTCGGCCAGCAGGGAATCGGACATCGACCGCCGCGCGGCCTGGGTCCGCAGGCCCTTCCACAGGTGCGGTTCCAGATAAACCGAAAGCCGCTTCTTTTTTTGACGCGCGCTGTTCACGATATCCCCAGATCATTGCCGGGATCGAGGGCTGCCTGACGCGCTTTGCGCGCCAGATCGGCAGCCAGGACGGCGTAGAGGTCTTCGTCTTCCATCGGATCGCGTTCGCGCTCACGCATGGGCGCTTCACGCGCAAGATCTTCGTCGTCCTGCGGCGGGAGATCGGGTTCGGCCGACACGTCCATTTCCGGCTGACGACGCGCTTCGGTGCCGACCGAATCTTCGTCCTCGCCTGCCTCTTTGACCGCATCCTCGGGCGTGTCGGGCTTGATCTCCGGCTTTGACGGCTGCGGGCGTCCGGTCCAGTCGTCGGGCGCGACCGGCAGGTGGCGCGTCCCCGTCTCGGGCGCGGGCAGAAGCCGCTCCCGAAACCGGGGGTCGCGGAAATACTGCGCCTTCTTCGCCCGAATGGGCGACATGCCCGAAAGCAGGACCAGCTCGTCCGTCTCGGGCAGTTCCTGGACCTCGCCAACCGTCAGCAGCGGCCGCGCGCTCTCCTGGCGCGATACCATGAGATGGCCCAACCAGGGAGAGAGGCGATGGCCGGCATAGTTCTTTTGCGCACGGACTTCCGTCGCTGTGCCCAGCGCGTCCGAGACGCGTTTGGCGGTCCGCTCGTCGTTGGTCGCGAAACTGACTCGGACATGGCAGTTGTCTATGATCGCATTGTTCTGCCCGTACGCCTTTTCGATCTGGTTGAGCGACTGGGCGATCAGGAACGCCTTGATCCGATAACCAGCCATGAAGGCCAGAGCACTCTCGAAAAAATCGAGCCGCCCCAGCGCCGGAAACTCATCGAGCATCAGCAGTAGGCGCTGCCGGGCGCCGGCACCGGACAGGCTCTCCGTGAGCCGGCGGCCGATCTGGTTAAGCATCAGGCGGATCAAGGGCTTCGTGCGGCTGATATCCGAAGGCGGGATGACGAAATAGAGCGTGGTCGGGCGGTCCGCGTTGACGAGATCGGCGATGCGCCAGGCGCTGCGGCTCGTGACTTCGGCGACTACGGGATCGCGATACAGGCCGAGAAACGACATCGCCGTGCTCAGCACGCCCGAGCGCTCGTTGGGAGATTTGTTCAGCAATTCACGGGCGGCCGAGGCAACGACGGGATGGACGCCGCGTTCGCCGAGATGCCGCGTACCCATCATGACCACCAGGGTTGCCGCGATCGAGCGTTTCGGATCGGACAGCAGGTTGGCGACGCCGCGCAGCGTCTTTTCGGGCTCGGCATACAGGACATGGAGGATCGCGCCGACCAGCAGGGAATGGGAGGTCTTCTCCCAGTGATTGCGCCGCTCCAGCGAGCCTTCCGGGTCGACGAGCACGTCGGCAACGTTTTGCGTGTCGCGCACCTCCCACTCGCCCAGGCGGATTTCGAGCAACGGGTTATAGGTGCAGGAGGCCGGGTTGGTGGGATCGAACAGGATCAGCCGTCCGAATCGGCCCCGGAAACCGGCAGTGATCGCCCAGTTCTCGCCCTTGATGTCGTGAACAATGGCCGATCCCGGCCAGGTCAGCAGGGTCGGGATGACCAGTCCGACGCCCTTGCCGGAACGCGTCGGCGCGAAACACAGCACATGCTCAGGGCCATCATGCCGGAGATAGTCGTGCTGCCAACGTCCGAGGACCACACCGTCCTCGCCGAGGAGCCCTGCCCGCTCGATGTCGCGGCGCTCGGCCCAGCGCGCCGAGCCGTAGGTCGCGGTACGCTTACGCTCCCGTGCGCGATAGATGGACAGCGCGACGGCGGTCAAGAAGGCTAGGACGCCACCCGATCCGGCGATCCACGCGCCCTGTACGAAGACATGCGGCGCATAGGCGTCGAACTCATACCACCACCAGGGAAACAGAAACGGGGCATAGAGCGGCCAGCGCCCGCCAATGACGGTCCACGGCAGCCCAAGCTCAGGCTGGTAGGCAAGGCACCACGCCACCCACTGCGTGGCCGCCCACCAAGTGGCGAGAACGATCACAAAGCAGAGACAGAGCTGTCCCCAGAGAATGCGAGATCCGGACATGGCGCCCTCCGTGCGAACGGAGGAACTCTGACGGCGTAGCACCCAGAGGATTCAAGCGGATTCGCCTGGATTGGCGGTCGGTGCGTAGCGTGGCGTAAACAAACTGGCCGAGGCGTAGACGGTGTTACAAGCGCACCGAACTGCCGGGATCTACCGCTGATCGTCCCTATTTTTTCGGGCCCCGTCTCTGCGGGCAAGCTCGTTATCAAGCAGCCCCATCGCAGCATCCCATGCCCGATCCGCGGCATCCTTCTCGTCAAGGACATTGGCGGAAACCACCGCGCCGTCGAGAAGATAGATCATGCAATGCGCGAGAGCGTCGGAGCGATCTTTCGGAACACCGGCACCTTCGACAAGCGTCCGCACGGCGTGGCGCAGGCTCCGCTTCTGCAGCCTTGACAGTTCGGCGATTTCATCCTGCTTGCCCTTATATTCCTCCGACGCACGTGAGAACACGCATCCTGCGAAGTCCGGCTCGCGGAACCACGCCGTGTGCCAGTCGAAGACGGCTTTCAGGCGCGCTCTGGGCTCCGTATGCGCGTTCACGGCTTCGATCAGTGACGCTTCAAGGCGCTCAATTCGCTCGCCCAGAAAGTCGATCACCAGCCCCTCTTTGTTACCAAAGTGGTAGTAGATCGCCGTCTTTGCGACGTGCGCATTGTCGGCGATTTCGTCGACACTGACCTGATGGAAACCCGACCGGGCGAACAGTGAGCGTGCCGTCGTCAGTAACGCGGTTCGACTGTCCGTCCTGCTCCGTTTTCTACGGGTTTTTTGTTGTAGCACGTCCAAGCCCTCATACGAAATCGTATAAAACAGTCCCAACTTATGATCGGAACGTTTTGTGCGTCAACAAATTTAGGAGCAGGACCTAGCCGCAGCGAAAGCCTTTCCTCAAGATAATAAGAGGCGGGATGCGTACCAACCGTTCTCTGGGGTCCTGGGACGATGCCTAGCCGATGGGTGCCAGAGCAGCGCGCTTTCTCGCGGAAAGAGCTTTCATCTCAGCGAGTTGCCAGTCCCAATACGCTTGGCTTGAATTGAGCCGCATCGCCGCGCCTTCGAGAACGGCGCGCGCTTCGCCGGGATAGCGTTTGAGGATGGGGACGATCACATTATCGATCCATCCATCCCCGTGAAGGGCATCCACCTCGACATGCTCGCTGTAATAGTCCAGGACCGATGGGCGGTCGGTACCAATGCCGACGCGCCGGCACCCGGCAAGCAGCTTGGCATATTGTTCGGGGTCCGAAAGTTCGGTGATCGCCAGGGCACCGATCGAGCGGAAATATTCCCGCCGGTTGAACGCGAAGTAGAGCAGGAGATTGTACCCCGACAATCCCGCCCAACCCAGTGCATCAACGAACGCTTCCGGAGTATCCTGAATATCAAGGTGTTCGAGCAAGTCGCGATAGAGACGAACATGGGTGCGCGCCGGATTTCCCTGGCCCATTTCATCCCAGAAGTTATGCGCGACTTCCATCCGCACATCCTCGTCGATCCCGACGAGCGACAGCACGATCAGGTCGTAGAAGCGCATGTTGAGCGCGTAGTCGGTTGTGAAATATTTGATGATTTGTTGGCGGGTCGCTTCGGTCTTCATGAAGTCAAAGACCGCGTGATTATGGCCCGCATGCTCTCGCCACAGTGTCTTGATCGCTGCACCGATGTTTTCCGGGGACACGTTTGACGGCAGCTTCCCGACCCGCGAGACCTCCCAGTCCATCCATGCCTTTTCGATTGCGCAACGCACACGAAGAAGCTCGATGCTATATTGATTCGCGGTCAGGTCGGGATGTGGCTTGCATAGATGTAAGCCGTAAAGATCATATAAAATGCGATGCACGATCTCACGAGCTTGAGAATTATCCATCGAGAACGCGAGGTCGCACGCACGTTGCACGAGATCATGCAAATCCTCGGTCGCGCCCTGGGAAGCAAGGGCCAGATCGGCATCTGAATGCGAGAGAGCGTTACTTACGAGGTCCTGGACGGAATTCAGAACGGTCTCGGTCGCACCGTTGTCAGATCGAGCGGAAACGGTGCCGCCGGCGTGTGTCAGCATGAAGCAATTCCTTGGAAATAGGGCATCGAAGAAAAACAGCTCGCAACCTGTTGATAGCAAACTGACGAACCGTTCTGTTTCCTGTCAAGAGGAATTCCTCGGCAGCCGATGGAAGCTTTGATGACAGCCACGGGCATGCGCCGGGTCAAGGACCGGTTGGATTGAACCAACCGATTGGTACGGAATATACGATTCTCTGTTGAGTTCCTGCGTGTCACGTGGATTGCTACCCCTTACGCATGAACTCTCAAGCCCCCTTGCGCATCGAAATACCGCTCTGTGGCTTCGCCTCCAAATCCGACAATATCACGACAACGTGATTGATTTGATTGAACAATCATACGCCGGAACCGGCCCCGCAACGCCACAGCACGCCACTATACTCCGCAATGCACTGTTATATTTTCTGTTTTTCTTTTCCCCACCCCGCAATCGTGCAACCTATCGGGTAGCGAAACCGTCCGGACAAAAGGCAAGACGATGCGAGGCAAAGACGCTACAGTATCGCCGGTACTGCGTGTGATTCTCGCTTCCTCCAGGGACGAGAACGGCATCGAAGTGCGGCTGCGAGAGAATCTTCGCGCGTTGGTCCGTGCTCTGGCTCGTCAGGCAGCACGCGATTATGTGGAGTCAGAAAATAGAACGACTGGTACGACTCCTGAAGATTGACAAGAGGTTACCATGAAGGTCGCGCTTTACGCCCGTTACTCCTCCGACAATCAGCGCGACGCGTCGATTGAGGATCAGTTACGCCTCTGCCGCGATTATGCAGCTCGCCAAGAATGGATGGTGGTGGACAGCTATAGCGACCGGGCCGTTTCCGGAGCCTCTCTTCTCCGGCCAGGCATCCAGGAACTGATGCAGGACGCGCAGCGCGGGAAATTCTCCATTATCCTCGCCGAAGCCATGGATCGGCTCTCCCGAGACCAGGAGGACATCGCCGGGCTGTTCAAGCGGATGAAATTTGCCGGCGTGCGTATCATCACCCTATCTGAAGGCGACGTCACGCAGCTGCATATCGGCCTCAAGGGCACCATGAATGCCCTATTCCTCCAGGACCTCGCCGACAAGACGCGCCGTGGACTGCGCGGCCGAGTCGAGGCGGGCAAGTCCGGCGGTGGCCTCTGTTATGGCTATGATGTCGTGCGACGTCTCGATGGCAACGGGGAGACCGTCTGCGGGGAACGAACGATCAACGACGGCGAGGCTGCCGTAGTGCGGCGTATTTTCCGCGAATATGCGAACGGCAAAGCGCCCAGAGCCATCGCTCTCGATCTCAATGCCGAGGGCATCTCCGGACCGCTGGGTGGCGCCTGGGGGCCATCGACAATTCACGGCAACCGTGAACGAGGCACGGGTATTCTCAATAACGAGCTCTATATCGGTCGTTTGATCTGGAATCGGCTCCGATATCTCAAGGATCCCGACACCGGCAAGCGCATCTCGCGCCTGAATCCCGAGAGCGAATGGGTCGCAAAGGACGTTCCCGAGACGAGGATCGTGGAGCAGGCGTTGTGGGAAGCGGTCAAGGCACGCCAGGCGACCACGACCTGGTCCCAAAAGACACGCGGCAGGGGGATTCATCCACTGAACCGCCTGCAGCGCCCGCGGCATCTATTCAGCGCCATGACGCGGTGTGGCTGTTGCGGCGGTGGCTTCTCGATGATCTCCCAGAACCACCTGGGCTGTTCGGCGGCACGGAATAAGGGCACCTGTCAGAACCGGTTGACGATCCGACGCGACGTACTGGAAAAATCCGTGCTCAACGGATTACGGACCCACTTGATGGATCCCGCCTTGTTCAAGGAATTCTGCGACGAGTTCACCAGGGAGGTGAACCGCGTTCGCATGGAGAGGGGTGCCGGCTTGGCCGCTATGCGCGCCGAGTTGCCCCGTGTCGATCGAGAGTTGGACAAGGCGATCCAGGCCATCCTCGACGGCGTCCCCGGCGTGACACTAAAGGACAAGATCGGTCGACTGGAGGCCCGGAAGGAGGAACTCACGGCACTATTGGCCGAAGCGCCCGAGCCGCCGCCCCTGCTGCATCCTAACATGGCCGTGATCTACCGCGAGCGGATCGAGGCGCTCTACGACAATCTTCAGAACGAGGGGAATCGGACCGAGGCAATCGAGCGCCTGCGCGCTCTTATCTCGCATATCAAGCTGATCCCTCAGGACGGCGAACTGGCCATTTTCCTCGAAGGTGACCTTGCGGCGATCCTGATGTTTTCGTCGAATAAGAAAAACGCCGCGTCCCATCCGGATCGCGGCGTTCTTCAATCGTTCGTTGAACAGGATTCATTGGTTGCGGGGGCAGGATTTGAACCTGCGGCCTTCAGGTTATGAGCCTGACGAGCTACCGGGCTGCTCCACCCCGCGGTGGTGTAGGTGGATTGGAAGACCTGGCGGCGA
>NZ_JABXXP010000034.1 GCF_013376155.1 Nguyenibacter vanlangensis | reverse complement strand
GAACACCGACCAGTTCGTGCCGAACTCGTAGGCCATCACCAGGCCGGAGACGACGCCCATGCCGAAGACGATGGAGAACGCCTTGATCCAGTAGCGATAGAGATCGAGGAAAACCTGCCGCCCCGTCGCCAGCCACGCGCCCTCGAGCACGGCAAGATAGGCGGCAAGGCCGATCGAAAAGGCGGGAAAGATGATGTGAACGCCCACGGTAAAGGCGAACTGGAAGCGCGCAAGTAAAAGCGCTATGTCATGAGCGTTCTGCATTAGCCCTTTCCACGATCTCTCATCGCCGGGATAATCGCATCCCTTACGGACACAGCGCGGCAAATAATGAAAAACCAGCGCCAGATTTGGGACGATGTTCTTCGACGATTCGGAGAACCATAACAAATCAGATTCTGTCTTTTCGATATCACTTCGTCATCCAATGCAAACCCATACTTACGTATGATAGTCATTATCTGCACCGGTTGGCTCCCAGCAACGCTTGCGCGTCGCATCGCCCACGGCGGCCGGCTGTGCTCATTGCGCCGGATCGGACGTAGAAAGCCTTGCGGCATTGTCCAGACTCACCTCCCCGTTTTGAAACGTCCCCATTTGAGCGATGCCATCGCCTGGAACACGCCGTCGCGTAAAACAAGTCCGTGCAGGAGCGCTGCGCCGATGTGCGCCAGGACCGTCGCGATGAGTGTGAAAGCCAGGACCGTGTGGAGCTGCCTGAGCGCGGCAAAGAGCGCGGTGTTGTGCGGCAAAATCGGCGGCAAGGTGACTCCCGCCCACATGACAACCGGGTAGTCGCCGGCCGACAACATGCCCCATCCGACCAAGGGGAGAAGAAACATGCAGATATACAAAAGCCAATGTGTCGCCTTTGCCGCCACCTGCTGAATCGGTGGCACGGACTCCGGCAACGGCGGCACCCGGACCGCAAGCCGATTGATGAGCCGGATCGTCACCAGGACCAGAATGGCAATACCCAATGGGCGATGCAGCGACAGAAGTCTATGATACCAGGGACTTTCGGTGGAGACCATGAGCAGTCCTGAGAACATCATCGCGATGATCATCAGCGCCATGGCCCAGTGGAGGAATCGCGACAACGCCGAAAAGCGAATAAGAATCATGGGTGCTCTCCAACCGTGACCATGGCGGGCGTAATAGCACTCGGCGGCTTATGTTCGCCCGAGCGCAGTGTGAACGAACGCGCATACGCTGCGGCGCGGGCAGACGGAAAAGGATCGTCGGAAACGGCGATACCACTGGGGAGTACCGTGGGGTCGAACGTCAGACCGAGGCATGGGCCGCCGCCATCCTCACTTTCCGCCTTGTCGATCGTCAGGGTTCCGGCGTCGATTTGTTTCCTGGATGACGGCCAGGGCTTCGTTGGATCTGCAATGGGATCCCCTGCCGCACCAACCGTGACCACCATTTTCCAGGTCAGGGGTCCGTGGGCCAGCGCCTTGATAAGGTCTTCAAAAAGGTAGTTTTCCCCTGAGCCGGGTGCCCCCATGGATTGCTGCGGAACCAGGGCCCAGCGAACCGGTGTGGCCTTGCCGTCGTCATTGACGAACAGGAAGCTGTTCAGGCTGCGAAAGGTATCGTCAGCAAAGCCAGAGGTTACGGGCCGCGCCTTGATGATGGCGAGCGCCGCCGGCGTCTCGGGATTCGCCGTCATGAAGGCGGCGACCTTGGCCGGATCCGGTTTGTGTGTTGCGGCATCCTGAGTGGTCGCAAGCATAAGGCCGTTGAAGGCAAGGGGCGTCGCGGCGGGAAAGACCGGAAGATCAATGAGCGCCATGCGCCATTCGGACCCGCGGGGTGCGAAGAGATCCAACCCGACTCCACGAATAGTGTCGGGGGCATCCGCCTGGTAAGGCATCCCGCCGGCGAGATTGAAGCGGCCGATGACGCGTGAGCGTACTCTCGCGAAGACAGCAGCCCGGGAAAAGGAAACAGCCTGACCACTCCCGGCAAACCAGCCTGCAACGCAGACACCTTTGGCGTGATTGCGGCGAAAGCCGGGATGAACACCGTCCTGCTTCGCCAAGGTCTGCATGAAGGTGGCTTCGGTCAGTCTGCCAGGCGAGAATAATCCCCCGACATATGCCAGACCAAGAGCGAATATCGCCGGCACACCGGCAACGATCAGAATGGCGGGTGTCAGGAGTCGGCGAAAGAATGGTATTTCATGCTGCCGCACTGCACGATCCTTTTCCAGTTTGCAGCGAATAATTGACTGCCCGGAGCCTTTCGCAGTCAGTCACCAGACAACGCAATGGTTACACCAGAGACCTGGGCGTCAGGAGATCGGGGAGTCCGACCCTACGGAGCATCTCGGCACGCACCCGGTCGATCACGGCGAAGCTGACGCTGGCGCCATCGTCGGTCGGGTCGTAATGGATCCTGAACGGACGCTTGCCGAACGGCATGTCGATGACGGACACGATATCGTCCGCGACGCCGCGCGGATCGGCATCCTCAGGCACGATCGCGGCGAATGCCTTTAGTACCTCCTCGCCGAACCCGGCATAGGGGCCGGCCTCATACTCCGCCAGACGTGCCGCATCGGCCGGTCGCCCCGAATGCGCAAAATGATTTGTGCCCTTGGTGAAAGCGCCCGGCACGACGATCGTCGTCTCGATACCCCAGCGCGACAGTTCCCGGGCATAGAGGACCGCCAGCGAATCCATGGCAGCCTTGGCCGCGAAGTAGGGCGCGAGATAAGGCGGCGTGCCGCCCGCGGTACTGCTGCTCGACACCCACACCAGCAGGCCCCGCTTCGCCGCCCGCATGTGCGGAAGGACCGCGCGATTGACACGCTGGGTACCCAGCACGTTGACATCATATTGCTCGGCGAACTGCTCGGGCGTAAACGCCTCGGCGGGACCGAACATCATGTGGCCGGCATTATGGATCAGCACGTCGATCCTGCCGCTTTCGGCCGTGATCGACCCGACCGCTGCGTCGATGGACGACTCGGACTGCACGTCAAGCTCAATCGCGCGCAGCGCGACACCATCCCGCTTCGACGTCTCCGCCATGGCGAGCGCGTTTTGGGCGTTGCGGCCGGCGATATCGCGCATGGACGCATAGACGACATGTCCGGCCCTTGCGAGGGCTTCGGCCGTCAAGCGCCCAAAGCCGCTCGAAGCGCCCGTAATCAGAATAATTTTCTTAGTCATCGCAACATTTCCTCAACGACGGCGACCTCGTTCCTGATCCGGATACCGATCAGCACATACCGCCGTTGGCGCGGATCGTCTGACCATTGATCCATCCGCCCTCGGGGCCGACGAGGAAAGAGACCACGTTCGCGATGTCCTGCGTCTGTCCAAGGCGCTCAAGTGGGTTCATTTTCGCCATGCGGTCGATGACTTCGGGACTCTTGCCATGCAGAAAGAGTTCCGTCGCGACCGGACCGGGCGCGACAGCATTGACGGTGATGCCGCGCCCGCGCATCTCCTGCGCCAGAACCTGCGTCAGTGCCTCGACCGCAGCCTTGGATGCGACGTAAATGCCATAAGTCGGCAGGCGCACGCCTATCACGCTGGTCGATAAATTGATAATGCGCCCGCCGTCACGCAGCCGCTTTGCCGCCTCGCGACACGGGTTGAACGTTCCCTTGAGATTGACGGCGATGGTCTGGTCGAAGGTCTGATCGTCGGCGTCGGCGATCGTGGTGTTTTTCATAATGCCGGCACAATTGATGACCATATCGACGCCGCCGAATGCCTGTTCGGCAGCATCGAACATCCCTGCGACGGCTACGGGGTCCGCCACGTCGGCCTGAACCGCGACGGCCTTGCCGCCGCCCGCTTCGATCCGGGCGACAACCTCCAGGGCAGGCGCTGCGTTGCCCGCATAGTTCACCACGACGGCACATCCATCGGCCGCCAGGCATAAGGCCAGTTCGGCGCCGATGCCCCGGGACGATCCGGTGACGATGGCAACCTTGTTCGACAACCGACTCATGACACTGTCCTTTCCGTAGCCTCGCAGGCACCAAAAACTCCCGCTGGCTACCACGCGGCCATGGATCAGCGCATTCATACTAAAGTTTTAGCCCACCACAGGACGGGGTGGCCTTGAGTGTGAACGTTACGTTGCAGGGGAATTGCTAGATCGTCTGGTTGTCACTTTCCATTTTGACGCTCCGACTGCTCCCGCATACGCGCCCTGACGTAAAAAGGCAGACTGATCACAGTAATAGCCATCGCGGCAATGGCGAACGCCGAGGCCCAATACCCCGCATTGAACTCCCAGCCTGTTGCGCGCTCGCGGAGCAGCAACGTGACGCCAAGCGCCCCAGAATGCATCGATATAGAGTGCGCTAACTCTTTCGACTCATGTCAGGGGGAAGTCCCTTCGGCCGTCTGCCTGTTACTCATGATTGCTCCTTTTTGGGACTCGCTACGCAGTGGCGAGCCAGTTTTCGACCTTCAGGCCACCCACACGTTCGAACTCACTGGTGTTGGTGGTGACGAGCACCGCGCCAACGGCACAAGCATGTGCGGCAATTAAGAGATCGTTCGGGCCGATCGGCTTTCCGGCCGCCTCGAGATCCACCCGGATGCGGCCGTATTCAGCGTCGGCAGGGAGATCAAGGGCGAGCACAGTGGTGCTCTCCAGGATCGCCTCGATCTGCGCCGTCAGTCTCGGCGAGCCCTTCTTCACGCAGCCATAACGAAGTTCGGCGGCGGTGATTACGCTCACACAGATTGCGTCGTCACCGACGGACGCGATATGCTGAGCGGCCGTACCCTGAGGATTCCGGGCCAGATCAGAGACGATATTGGTGTCCAGCATGAAGAGCGCGGTCACAGGTCAATGTCCCGCGCCGGCAGCAGTGTTCTGTCGATATCGGGGAAAGCGTCTTCGGCTGGTAGGGGCTCCAGTTCGGCAAGGACGGCGGACAAACGCTTTCCAGGCACGGGTTCGATGATCAGCCGTGAACCCTCCCGGTGAATCAGGACCCGCTCACCGGGAAACTCGAAGTCGGCCGGAATGCGAACCGCCTGGCTCTTGTTGTTCCGAAAGAGTTTAGCCTCACGTGGGGGGAGGCACCCATCTGGCTACGGTAGGGCATGTGGCGCTCCATGTATATCCATTGCATATACACGGTGAGGCGGCGCCTTTCAACCGGGATCTCACGGCTGCTTTCGGGGGAGAGCAGACAGACCGCTTCGGAGCGCGCAGCGATGTTTCCTGCCGTTCAATTCAATCACGTGTGACGGCCCGCACGGCGATACGCAATGCGGGGCTGTCGACGCGGATGACGCGCCAGGGCCGGGCGTTGCCGACCGATGGCGCCAGATCCATCGCAGCGCGCAGCCGGGAGATGACCGGCTCGTCGATCGGATCGGGGCGAAAATGGTGGACGTCCCTTCGCCAGCGCAGGATACGATTCAGGGTCGAGGCGTCGGATTCCGTGAATTCCATCGGGTCAGTCTTTCAGACCGGTGGGGCAGGCCTGTCCAGCCATGTCCGCCCTGATCGCGCATCATGCGTGGCCGTTCAGCAGGATGATGAGGACCATGAGGGCGGCCAGCATCACCATGGCCCGGCGATACAGGGTCAGTCCGCGCACGAGGTCGGCCGGCTGCTGGTCCGGCGCGGCGCCGTTGAGCCACGGTTCGTCGGCCACCCGGCCGGCATAGGTGGGTGGCCCAGAGAGGCGAATGCCGAGCGCGGTGGATGCGGCCGCGCGTTCCGGCATTGTTCGGTGTCATGCGGCGAGACGAGGTATCTCGCGGTCCACCAATCGCAAGTATCGTCGGTTGTTTTCCTCCGCAGCCAACGACACCATTCAAAACCCTGCCAAGCCCCTGGCTTGGCAGGGTTCTTTGTTGCGCACAGCACGACGCGCCTATTGCATATCCGACCATTTCAACGGCTTGACGCTCGCAGGTTCAAGTCGGGGGCCATACCCCCACAACCAACTGCCGCGTCAACCGGCGGAGCAGGGCATGCTCCGGCATAAAAGAAAGGGCCGGGGGACAGGGAGATGCCGCCTCGGGTACGTGCAGACACTGGTGATGACGGACATCGCGACCGGCTGGACGGAATGAGTGCCGCTTTCTGCTTCGGGAGCAATATGTTTTGACGAAGGTTCTCGACGACGTGCGCACACGTTTTGCGTTTCCGGTGCTCGGAATCGACGCGGACAACGACAGCGTATTCATAAATGAGACGGTCAAGGCGTATTGTGCCGACTCGGCATGAACTGGGCGTCGGGCCGTATCTCGAGGGGTAGGAGCACCGACCCTCGGCAGGCTTTCGAGGTGATCAGGCTGGCACCGCGGGCAACCGGACAGTGGTATTATGCCATTAGGCTCAGGACTCGTTACGGCAGCCAGTATGTGACGACGGCGGCGAGGCAGATGGCCGAAAAGAAGGTATGAGCGCAGCGGTCGTAGCGCATGGCGATGCGGCGCCAGTCCTTCAGGCGGCCAAACATGTTCTCGACCTTGTGCCGCCTACGGTATCGCCCCTTGTCGTGCGGGATCGGCACCTTGCGGCTTTTCGTCGACGGGATGCAGGGTTCGATCCGACGCTCGGCCAGCGCCTGTCGGAAACGATTGCTGTCGTAGCCCCGATCGCCGATCAGGTGGCGGGCGGCAGGCAAGCGCGGCAGAAGTAGGGCCGCGCCCCTGTGGTCGCTCATCTGCCCTTCGGTCAGCAACATCGCGACCGGACGGCCTTCCCCGTCACAGACGGCGTGCAGCTTGGAGTTCAGCCCGCCTCTGGTGCGTCCGATCCGACGCGCAGCACCCCCTTTTTAAGTAGGCTGGCCGCCGTGCGATGCGCCTTCAGATGTGTGCTGTCGATCATCAACTCGTCCGGTACCCCAGCCTTGCCGGTCAGGGCAGAGAAGATCTGGGCAAACACGCCGAGGCGGCTCCAGCGGATGAAGCGGTTGTAGAGCGTCTTATGCGGCCCGTAGCCGCTCGGCGCATCCTTCCATTGCAGCCCATTCCTGATCACGTAGATAATGCCGCTCAGCATGCGGCGGTCGTCCACACGCTTCAGGCCACGAGATTTCGGGAAATACGGCCGCAGCACGCGCATCTTGCTCGCAGACAGCATCGGCAGATCAGACATCGGGTTCTCCTTCCCGACGCCACTCGAATCACATCACACCAACACCGTAAAGGGTCCTGAGCCTAGGCATGCCTCAGATTGCCGATGCCGTGTGCTCCGGCAATCAAGGGAGGGCCGCGTCAAGCGGGCATTGCGCCATATAAGCATGAAACACCCCGAAATTGGTTTCCTTGCGCACATTCGTGAACCCGGCCTCGCGCAGTCGCGTCAGGATCCGGTCGGGCGAGACGCATTCTTCGATCGTCTCCCAATAATAGTGCATTAGCGTCCGGCTGTCCCTCGATGCAGCGACACCGGAGAGAAACGGCACGATTTGGCCTAGATAGAAACGCATCAGAGACTGGGCCATCGGGCTGTGGGCCCGGCCGATCTCGAGAATCAGCAGCGCACCGCCCGGCCGAATGACGCGGCGATATTCCGCGAATGTGGCGGCAAGATCGTCCACATGTCGCAGCGCATAGCCCATGCTAAGCATGTCCACGCCGGCATCGGGTACTGGCAGGTGTTGTGCGTCGGCCAGCACCAGGCCGATCGGAAGTCGCTGCCGGCACGCGGCCAGCATCCCCGGGCTCATGTCCAGTCCCACGACATTCCCCGCACCAGTAATGCGCGCGGCCTCCCGTGCTACCAGCCCGGTACCCGTCGCGACGTCCAGCAGGCTCTGACCGGCCACGAGGCCCGCGCGCCGCAATATTCGCCGACGATACCATCCACCAGTTCCCAGCGAGAAGATGGCGTTGATCCGGTCGTAATACCGCGCTGTCCGGTCGAAGATCGATCGCACGAACGCCACCCGGTCGCCCTCAGTCCGGTAATAGCCCGTCAGCACTGGGTGAGGCGGGGAAGGGGACGTCTCAGGCATCGAACATCGCTCCGGTGTCATGCATGTGCGGGACGGCAACTGCCCCACGTGGGCGGGTATCGTGGTTCTCATAGACGGATTGCGCGGGATAGTCTCGGGTCTACCCTGCGTTTAAGATATCCTCATGATGTCTGCTTGCCGCCACGTCGTCCTCGTGCCGTCCTATAATTCCGGCCCGCTCTTGCTCGAAACGGTCGTGGGCGTGCTGCGTGCATGGCCCGATGTCGTCGTGGTAATCGACGGCAGCACCGATGGTAGCGACGCGGCTCTGGCCGCGCTGGTCCCCGGCAATCCGGGGCTGGAGATCGTCCGTTGTGTCCGCAACAGGGGCAAAGGCAGCGCGGTGCTGGCCGGAGCCCTGCGTGCATCAGCGCGGGGCTTTACCCATGTGCTCACAATGGACGCGGACGGGCAGCACCCGCCCGAAGCGATCCGGGACTTCATCGAACGCTCTCGCGCGCACCCGGGGGCGATGATCCTCGGTGCGCCGATCTTCGGCGCCGATGCGCCTGTTGTACGAGTTTGGGGCCGCAAGATCGCCAACGGACTGGCGAGACTGAAGACGGCCGGAGCGGTGCAGGACTGCCTGTTCGGCTTCCGAGTCTATCCACTGGGCGACCTACTGGCCGTGATGCGTTCCTCGCGCTTCATGACGGGCTTCGATTTCGATCCGGAACTGGCTGTGCGGCTGTGCTGGCGCGGGGTGCCGGTCATCAACGTGCCGACAACGGTGCGTTATCCCTCGCGCGCCGAGGGTGGGATATCGCATTTTCGCTACGGCCGCGACAATCTCCGGCTCGGCTTCATGCATCTGCGGCTGGCCGGTGCGTGGGCATGGCGGAGCGTGCGGTCACACCTCGGAATGCCGCCACCGTCGTTCTGAGCGAGACATGCGCGAAGTCGCGGATGACCATCCGCCTTACCCCGGCCTCGGCGATCATCAGCACCACCACGCAGCCGATCGCGCCGCCTCGCATCGGCCAGCGCCACGCGCCCTGGGGACCGAGCGCGTAAAGAAGGAGCGGCGCCGCCAGCGCTAGTGCGAAAAACACGCACCAGAATACCGTCAGTCGCCTCGTGTATCGCGCGACATCCGGGCGCAACGCGCCATGCACATGACGAGCGAGGCCCGAGATCAGCGGCTCGTGCCCAGGGCAGAGCGACAGGGCGAACAGACGCAGACACCCGCCGAAAGCGACGACGTAAATCAGGCCGCCGTCAAGGTCGACGGCCGGGACCGGCCATCGCAGCGCCAGCGGCAGCGCGAGTAGCGTCAGGGGTAACGGAAACCAGCGTCCCAGTGCCAGAGCCATGGCTAACCCTTGCGACAGAAGCATCACCCCGGCCGCGAGCCGGGATGTTCCGCCAATGGGAGAGAGATGCGCGCAAACGAGCGATGCGATGAGAAACAACGTGGCAACCCCCCGCCGAACCGCCACATTCCGGGCACCGGCGCGCCACTTTGCGTCCGTAGGCATCTGTGATAGCACGACGCTCAATTCCTCTCATGGCATGAACTCATGGTGAATACGAACAGTACAGCAGCGGCACAAACCCCATTTGAACACGAGATGGCCGAACGCCTGATCCAGGCACTGCAGCTCGACATCATGGTGGACGAAATCGTGCCTGATGCTCCGCTGTTCGGCGATGGACTCGGCCTCGATTCGATTGATGCGCTGGAGATCGCCCTGCTGGTCAGCCGCGACTATGGCATCACGCTGAAATCCGACGACCCCGACAACAAGACGATCTTCGCCTCCTTGCGCGCGCTGTCCGACCACATACAGGCGCACCGCAAGGCGGCCTGATGCCGTACGACAGCCCCACCTTCGCGCGCCCGGCGTGGCCCGACCTCTCCCTCGTCTTCGCGCCCGACCGGGTTCTGTTCCGGGGGCAGGGCGGCCCGGTGACGGGACACGGATTTCTGCATGCGGCCCACGCGCTCGCGTCCCGTTTGCCGGACCGGCCCGTCGTTATCATGTGCCGGGAGGTGCGCGCTTTCGCGCTGCTCTTCGCCGCAACTTTGTTGCGAGGACAGCACGCGATTCTGAGCAGCGACCGGACATCGGCCCATCTCGGCGCGCTTGCCGCCCGGCACGGCGCGATCTGCGCGACTATTGCCGACGACCCGGAAAGCGGTCATCTGCCTGAAGACGGCCTCGTTTTCCCTGACCCGTTCCATGGCACGTACCAGCCCGGCATGGCCTCGGTGCCGAACCCCGTGCTGCCGCCCGACAGGCTGGCGGCACTCGTCTTCACCTCCGGCAGCACTGGCGAGCCCGTGGGGCACGTCAAGCACTGGGGCGCGCTGGTCGCGCGCAGCGTCGTCGCGTGCGGCCTGCTCGATCCCGACCCGGAGGCCGCCAGCCTGATCGGCACGGTGCCACCTTATCATATGTATGGGTTCGAGACGCTGGTGCTCCAGACGCTGCATACCCGCGTCACCGCCATCACTGGCCCTGATCGCTATCCCGCCGACTGGCAGGGGCAGTTCGAACAGGCGCCTGTGCCACGCATCCTGATCACGACGCCGCTGCAATTGCGTAGTCTTGCCCGGGCCGGGCTCGCGGTGCCGTCGATCCGGCGCGTGGTCTCGGCGGCGGCACCATTGCCGGACGACCTGGCGGCGGAAGCGGAGCGCGCACTAAAGACCGAGGTGATGGAGATCTACGGCGCGACCGAGATCGGTTCGGTTGCCACGCGCCGCACGCTCGATGGTCCATGCTGGCGTCTTTATGACGGCATCGTGCTGGATGTGGCTGACGGGCATGCCACCATCGCGGCGCCGGGTGCCGCGTCTCATCCACTGTCCGACCTCGTCGCGCGTGAGGGCGCGCGGGGGTTCCGGCTGCTGGGCCGCGTCGGCGATGTCGTCAAGCTCGCCGGCAAGCGCGCCTCGCTCGCTGCTCTCAACGCCACGCTGCTGGCCATCGACGGGGTGGAAGATGGCGCGTTTCTGGCGCCTGATGAGGCGGCGACGGGCGCCTGGGCGCGCATGCGGGCCTTCGCGGTTGCCCCGGGGCGTGATCCCGACCAACTGCTCGACGCGCTGCGGGCTCGGATCGAGCCGGCTTTCCTGCCGCGCCGCGTCGACCTGGTGCCGGCCATGCCGCGCAATGCGGTGGGTAAGCTCACTGTTCAGGCACTGCGCGGTCTGGCCGACCGGACGGATGGCGCGGAGGAACTCGGGACATTCAGCCTGCCGCCGGATCATCCCGCCTTGCCAGGGCATTTCCCGGGCCAACCCGTCGTCCCGGGCGTGTTGCTGGCGCTAGGCGGCCTCGCCTGCCTCGAACGTGCCGGGTTGTCCGCGCCGGGGCTGTCGGTCAGTACGGTCAAGTTCGTGCGTCCCGTTCTGCCGGGACAAGTGGTGGCGTTCTCCGCGCGCCGCGCGGGCGACACCGTTCGCCTGACCGGCCGCCACGACGGCGAACCCGTGCTGCAAGCCATCCTGCGGCAGCGGTCCGGATCATGACACGCACCGATCCGCGCTGGGTGGTACCGGAACGTGGCAACCGGCTCGCCATGGGCATGCTGCTGGCGTTGGCACAGCGTCTTGGTCGGCGGCGGGTGGGGGGGCTGCTCTGGCCGATCTGCTTGTACTTCTTCCTGACCCATCCTGCTGCGCGGCGCGGTTCGGTAACCTATCTGCGGCGTGTGCTCGACCGCGCGCCGACGGCGCACGACACGCTATGCCACATGCATGTTTTCGCGCAGTACGTGCTCGACCGCGTGTTTTTCCTGCTCGACACCCCAGACCGGCCTACCATTTGTGTGACTGGGCGTGCGGCGTTCGAGGACGCTGTCGCCAAGGGCCGTGGCTGCCTGCTTCTTAGTGCGCATATCGGCTCGTTCGAGGCCCTGCGGGTCATCGGCCTGGGTCACGACATCCGCATGCGCATGCTGATGTATCGCGCCATTCTGGGCGGTACCACGGCGGCGCTCGAGGCCCTCGCGCCCGGCTATGCCGCTTCCATCATCCCGATCGGGCGCGAGGATACGATGCTTCGGGTCGCCGAAAGCCTCGCACAGGGAGAGGTCGTGGGCGTGCTCGGCGACCGCACTGCCTCGGTCGGGCGGACGGTGCGCGTGCCGTTCCTTGGGCGGGAGGTGCAGCTTCCCGATGGGCCGTTCCGCCTCGCACTGGCGACGGGCGCGCCGGTGGTGCTGGCCCGTGCGTTGCGCCAGCGCGACGGCAGCTACGAGGTTCGGTTCGAACCGCTCTCCGTCACGATGCCCTCAACGGCGTCGGATCGTGCGCGCTTCATCCGGGAAGCGGCCTCGCATTACGCTGCGTGGATGGAGGCTGCTTGCCGCGAGCAGCCCTTCGCCTGGTTCAATTTCTACGATTACTGGAAGGATGTGGCATGAGGCGGGTGGAGCAGATATGCGCCGCGGCCCTCGTCGCATTCGGGCTGACCTGCGGTGTGAACGATGCCCGCGCCACGCCACCTCCAGCCGCCCCGGACCCGGCCACCGCCCCCGATCGCGCTCTGGCGCGCGAGATCATCTCCCGCCTCGGACAGGTACCCGAGCGCACTCGCCCGTTTCACGAAACGCGTGAGATCGCGGCCCTGACGCGCCCGCTCGTCACCAGCGGCGTGCTCATCTTCCGTCGCCCGGCCTATCTGCGGCAATCCACGCTCGTCCCGCATCATGAGGAAATGATCCTCGACGGCAACGCTGTCTCGATCCAGCGCGGGACCGATAGTGCCCATGTCGTGGCGCTCGACCAGAGCCCCGCGCTGGCCGTGCTGGCCACCACGCTGCGCGCGCCGCTGGAGGGCGATATCGCGGCGCTCGACCGGTATTACACCCTGGCCGCGACGGGCGACGACCGGGCTTGGATGCTGGTCATGACCCCGTCCGACCCGGACGCGATGCGTTTCGTGCGCACGGTCAGCCTGTGGGGCCGCAACAATGCGATCGACAGGCTGCGCGTGGTGCTGGCCAATGGCGACGTGCAGACGCTGACGATCGACCCGTGATCCGGCCTGTCATGTTTCGGACGGCCGCGCCATGGCGGCTGGCGCTGGCATTGCTGGCATCCGCCCTGTTCGCGGCGGCCGTCTGCATGCTCGTGCCCCTGCACATGGACATGGCAGGTTTTCTGCCGCAAGGGCAGGACGCCGGCGCGCGGTTTCTGTTGCGCGAAGTACAGCAGGGCATGGCCGGCACGGTCATCACCCTTGGCATCGACGGGGCGGATGAGGCCGATCTGGCGCGCCTCAGCTTCGGCCTACGCGATGCGCTGGTCCATGACGCCCGCTTCGCCGCGGTGCTGGATGGGGCCTTCGCCCCGGCGGAAAGCGAGGCATTGCGGAACCTGCTGTTCGATCATCGTTACGCACTGGCCACAGACGATGCGACCCGCGATTTCAGTCCCGCCGCACTGAAACAGGACCTGTCCAGGACCATCGACACGCTGGGCTCGAATGCAGCCACCGGGCTGGACGATCTTTTGCTGCGCGACCCTACGGGGGCGTTCATTCAGACGGTTATGGCGCTTCAGCCCGACATGCATGTCGCTCCGCGCCATGGCGTCTGGTTCGCACCCGACCGTCCGGCGGCCGAGCCGCGCGCCCTGCTGCTGATCCGCACGCGCGCAGGCGGCCTGGATATCGCTGGGCAGGCCAGCGCGCAATCGGCCATCCGCGCGGCCTTTGCGCGCCTGAATCCGGGAAGCGCACACCTTGTTCTCAGCGGGCCGGGCGTGTTCGCGGTGGCGTCCGCGACCGCCATGCGCGCCGATATCGATATGATGGCCGTGTTCTCGATGCTGATCGTCGCGGCCATCCTGATCTGGCGGTTTCGCTCGCTCTGGGTGCTGGCGGCGATCGGGGTGCCTTTCCTGCTGTCGCTGGGTGTCGCGATGATCGTCGTGCGTCTGGTCTTCGGCGCAGTGCACGGCATCGCGTTCGGCTTCGGCATGACGATGCTGGGCGTCTCGCTCGACTATCCGGTGCTGCTGATCGGGCATCGCGACCGGGGGGAGGGGCCAGAGGCCACGCTGCACCGGATCGGGCGCAGCCTGCGCCTCGGTGTGGCAACCGCGGTGCTGGGCCTGACGGGCATGATCTTCTGCGGCCTGCCGGGCCTCGGCCAGCTCGGGCTCTTCGCGGCGACGGGGCTTGTAACAGCGGCGGCGGTCACGTTGCTGGTCATGCCCGGCCTCATCGTGTCGGCCGATCTCGCGCCTCGCATCAGTGGTCCATCGCGAGTGCTGCGAAAGGTGGAGGAATGGCGGCGCTGGCGTACGCTGTGTGTGCTGCCGGCGGCGGCCGCCCTCGGCGCGCTGGCGCTGCACCCGCTCCAGATCGACGCAACCTT
>NZ_JABXXP010000033.1 GCF_013376155.1 Nguyenibacter vanlangensis | reverse complement strand
GGCGACGTGCCGGCGCAGCGCCGCTATGGGGGCGCGCGCCGTCATGGTTCGCGCATGCCCTCGGTGGCCAGCGGCGCGATGCGGCTGAACAGATATTGCAGGATGGTCCGCCGTCCGACCTTGATGTCCACCGTCGCCGGCATGCCGGGGCGCGGCCTGAAGAAGGACGGCACGCCGCGCAGGGTCATGCGGTCGATCCGCAGGCGCACGCGATAGAACATGTGCTGGCCGTCGGCGGCGGCCGGGGCGGCGTCGTGCCCGCGCTGCTCCTGCTCGTCGGCGCCGGCGGAGAAGGAGTCGGCGCTGATCGTGCGCACGGTGGCATCCGCGCCGCCATACTGGTCGTAGGGAAAGGTCGCGAATTTCAGCAGAGCCTTGTCGCCGGTGCGCACGAATCCGGCATCGGCGCCACGCAGCACGGCGTCCATCTCAAGCCCGCTGCCGACCGGCACCAGGGTCATCATCCGGTCCGCCGTATTGACCACCGCACCGACCGAGATGCGGGCGATGGTCAGCACCACCGCGTCGCGGTCGGCGCGCAGTTCCACCAGGCTGCCGCGCAACTGCGCCTTGGCATAGTCGCTGCGGGCGTCGAACAGGTGATGTTCCGCCTCGGACAATTGCTGCAGGGTCGCGGCGCTCCAGTCGCTGATCACCGCCGCGCGCTGGGCGGTCAGCGCGCTGATCTTGTCGCGCGCGCCCGCCGCGTCCTGCCGGGCGGCGATCTGGGCACGCTCGACCTCCATCAGGTCGTTCTGCGCCCCGAGGGTGGACAGGCGGCTGCCCACCTGGTCGCGCTGCAGGGTACGCCGCATCGACAGCACGCTCGATGCGACCCGCGCCCGGGCGGCATACATGGCGGCATTGGCCAGCGCCCCCTGCAGCGCGCTTTGCTGGCCGGCGATCTGGTGGTCGTAATCCTGGATCTTGGCCTGGTATTCCTGCCGGCGGCGCAGGAAGGTCGCCGCCTCCTGGACCGAGGCGGGATTGCGCGGGTCGGGGGCGTACTGGCGGCCCTCGGCCTCGGCCGTCAGGCGCGCGACCTCGGCCGCGTAGCTGGCCACCTGGGCGCGGCGATTCTCCAGCTCCGCGGTGCTGATGGTCGGGTCCAGGCGCGCCAGCACCTGTCCCTTGCGCACGAAATCGCCTTCATGCACGTCGATGGAGCGGACGATCGACGTATCGAAGGGCTGGACGACCAGAGTGGGATCGGTCGAGACCAGATGGCCGCCGGCGGAAACGACCCGGTCGAGCGGAAAGACGCCCATGGCGACGAAGCTGGCCACCGCCATGGCCACGACGACCCAGGTCGTATGCCGGGCCGACGCGGTGGGCGGCAGGTTGATCAGCGCGGTGCTGGGCGAGTGGAATTCCAGCAGCGCGGGCGGCAGGTCGCGCGGCGAAAACGGGTCGTTCGCCGCCAGGGGGGCCACAAGGGGGGCCGCCAAGGGCGCTGCCGGAGACGTGGCGTCGGAATGGCTCATGGTTCAGCGCCCCTCCGCCCGCGCGGCCGTCGCGGGGATCCGCGCGACGACCGGCGCATGGCGGTTCTGCTGCATCCAGAGTCCGCGATAGAGCGCGCAGCGGTCCAGCAGCGCCGCGTGCGGCCCGATATCGACCACCGCGCCGCGATCCATCACCAGGATCTGGCCGCAATGGACCAGCGAGGACAGGCGGTGCGAGACGATGACCATGGTCCGCCCGCGGGCGATCCGTTGCAGGTTGGCGTTGACCAGGGCCTCGCTTTCCGGATCGAGGGCCGAGGTGGCCTCGTCCAGGATCATCAGCCTGGGGTCGGCGATCAGGGCGCGGGCGATCGCCAGGCGCTGGCGCTGGCCGCCGGAAATATTGGTCGATCCTTCCTCGATCCACGTATCATAGCCGCCGGGCATGCGTTCGATGAATTCGTCGGCTCCGGCCAGGCGGGCGGCGCGGGCGACGTCGTCCATCGTCAGGCCGGGACGGCCGGCGGTGATGTTGTCGCGGATCGTGCCGCGGAAGAGGAAATTATCCTGCAGCACCACGCCGCAGGAGCGGCGCAGATGGGTCAGGTTGATGTCGCGCAGATCGACCCCGTCCAGCCGTAGCTGGCCGGTATAGGCGCGGCTGACGCCCTGCAGCAGCCGGGTGATGGTCGACTTGCCCGAGCCGCTGCGGCCGACCACGCCCAGCATGGTGCCGGCCGGCACCGCGAAGCTGACATCGTCCAGCGCCTTGACCGTCGCGCCGGGATAGGTGAAATCGACATTGCCGAAGGACAGGGCGCCATGGATCTGCGGCCGCATGCCGGTGGTCAGCGCGCGGGTTTCGGTGGGCTGGTTGAGGACCAGCGCGGCCTCGGACAGCGAGGACGCGACCTCGTTGAGGTTCTCCAGCAGGCGGGCCAGGCTGGCCAGCGGCGCGGCGACGCGGCCGCCCAGCATCATGAAGCCCATCAGCCCGCCGGCGGCCAGCCCGGAATGGCCCGTCAGGATCAGCCACGCGCCGACCAGCATGATGCCGCGATTGAGAAACTGGTCCAGCGGCGCGGACAATGTCGCGGGCCAGTTGGCCAGCCGGCCGGCCGCCAGGCGCCAGCGCACGACCTGCGCCGTGCGGTCGTCCCATTCCTCGCGCCGGGCGGATTCCAGGGCCAGGGTCTTGATCGTGCGGATCCCGGCGACCGATTCGTGCATGACCGAGTTGCGCGCCATCTCGGCCCCGATGACGCGCCCATAGAGACGGGTCATCGGCCGCATGAAGACCAGGACGATCAGGCCGATCAGGGCGGCGGCGGCCAGCGTGATCCAGGCCAGGGTGGCGCTGAGATAGAACAGCACCGGCAGGATGACGATCAGGGTGAACAGGTCGAGGAAGGTGCTGAGCAGCCGGCCGGTCAGGAAGTCGCGCACCTTGAAGATGGCCATGACGCGGCCGATGACCTGGCCGCCCTGCTCGCGCTCGAAGAAATCCAGCGGCAGCGACAGCAGCCGATTGAAGGCATGCAGCGAAATCCGCGTGTCGATGCGCGTCGTCAGCACCAGCGTGAGTTCGCGCCGGGCATGGGACAGCAGCATTTCATATCCGGACAGGATCACCATCAGCGCGGTGATCGAGAACAGGGTCGCCATCGACGCGTAATTGACCACCCGGTCGATGACCTGCATGACCAGAAGCGCCGGAAAGACGGCCAGGACGCTCAGGATGACCGAAGCCAGCAGGATATCGCGCAGCAGCCCGCGCTCGCGCAGGACCATGCGGAGCATCCAGGCGGCGTTGACCGGCGCGTCGGCCTCGGTCGCGTCGCGCGCACGCTTGACCAGCAGCACGTCGCCGGTCCAGAGCTGGGAAAGATGGGTCTCATCGACCGGAACGGGGGAATCGGACGCCGCCGCCATCGGATCGCGCAGCCAGACCAGGCCGCGCGCGGGATCGGCGCGCACCATCAGCGCCGCGGCGCCGTCGCGAAACATCAAGACGATCGGCGGCGTGTTGTGAAGCCGGATCAGATGCGGCCATGTCAGCCGCATACCCCGCGCCACCGCGCCCTGTTCGGTCAGCCAGCGGGCCCGGGTCGCGGGCGAGGGCGTGTCCTCCCCCGGCTCGCGGGCGAAATCGCGCGGGTCGAGGTCGAGCCCATGATGGCGCGCCGCCGCCATGGCGGCCTGGATGCGCGCCGTTGCCGGATCGGATGCCGGATGGGATGTCGGATCGGGCGCCGGACGCGCGGACGCAAAGGCGCCGGACGCGCGATGGGATTCGTTCACGCACTCTTCCTTCATACGCCGCCACGCGGGGCCCATAGGGACCTGCCGGCCGCACGATAACGCCGTGCATCCACGCGGTGAAAAGAAATGGTGGAATATCGATTTCTACAAAATCACGCACCGATGCCATCGGCAGCCCGCTCCCCGCGCCCTGGGGACGAAGAGACGGAAGAACCATAATACCGGCCGCAATATCCGTAAAATCACCGGAGGCGCCGTCATATGAAATACCGGGACGGATCGAGCGGATCCACCCGGCGGCCATGCGCCCTGAACCGCTTAAGTTCATTCGGCTGGCTACATTCTGAAATACTCACGAACGCATGATGTGGCAAGCCCCTTCTGACGTACGCGTGAGAATTGTCACCGGATTGAAATATGCTGCGGAATGACGCAGATAGCCACAATAGTTTTAAAATAACAAACACAGACCCGGGCCCGAGCTGGCTCTTTTCACTCCCGCAGCCGACCGGCCACCTGCGCCGTTGGCGCGACGCATCCATAGCGCAGTCCGTCCACAAGAAGCGCTACCATGCGCCCCGCGTGATCAGCCGAGCTATTGTGCGCAGACATGCACAGGCTCGCAACCGCGCCGAGAAGGTCGTCAGGATCGACGTCCGCCCGAACCACGCCGGCGGCGACGGCGGACGAGAAGAGCGTTCGGAAGGCAGGCCGCAGGTGCTGCTCGAAATATGCGGGCAGGGCTTCGAATGCCGGATCGCCTGAATGCAGCGCCTTTGCGAGCCCGCGCTTCGTTCCAACCCAGGCCGCGTATCGCTGCAACCATTTCATCAATGCCTCGAACGGCGGGTTCTCGTTCGCCAGAAGCGGCGCCGCGTCGGCGCAGGCCTCCATTTCCTGACGGCAGACCGCGGCGATAAGGCCGGCGCGCTGCGGGAAATGCCGATAGACGGTGCCTACCCCGACACCGGCACGCTCAGCGATTTCGCGGACGGGTGCGTCCACGCCCGACTCGGCGAACACCGCCTTCGCCGCACGAAGCAACGCGTCGA
This sequence comes from Nguyenibacter vanlangensis, assembly GCF_013376155.1. GTDB lineage: Bacteria > Pseudomonadota > Alphaproteobacteria > Acetobacterales > Acetobacteraceae > Gluconacetobacter > Gluconacetobacter vanlangensis. Next base: position 9,736 of record NZ_JABXXP010000033.1, on the reverse strand, counting down.
GATTGCGCTGCGCATCGGCGCGCGGGCGGCGCTCGGCTGGGCGTTCGCGGTTCGAACCGCCGGTCTGATCGTCTGCTTCCTCGTTCATCATAGAATCCGGTTGAAAAACGGAACATCGTTCCGTATAAACCCGGAACGCCGTTCCGGTTATGCTGGCTATCACGGATCGGCGGTCGCCGCCAAACGATCGCAACCACAGGAGAACGCCATGCAATACCGCACGCTCGGTCGCACCGGGATCAAGGTCAGCCCCTACTGCCTGGGCGCGATGATGTTTGGAAAATTGGCCAATCCCGATCACGATGACTGCATCCAGATCGTTCACAAGGCCTTGGATTTCGGCATCAACTTTATCGACACCGCCGATCGCTACAGCGCTGGAGAATCCGAGGAGATCGTTGGCAAAGCCCTCAAGGGACGGCGTGACCGCATCGTGCTCGCCACCAAGGTGCATGGCCCGATGGGCGACGATCCGAATATGCAGGGGAACTCGCGGCGGTGGATCACCTCTGCGGTAGAGGGCTCACTGCGCCGCCTGCAGACCGACTATATCGACCTCTACCAGATTCACCGCCCGGCGCCGGACACTGATATCGAGGAAACCCTGTCGGTTCTCACTGATCTGATGCGCGCGGGCAAGGTACGCGCGATCGGCAGCTCGACCTTTCCCGTATCCGAAATCGTCGAGGCCCAGTGGGTCGCCGAGCGACGCGGGCTTGGCCGCTTCCGTACGGAGCAGCCGCCTTACTCCATCCTGGATCGCGGCATCGAGCGGGAGATGCTTCCCACCTGCCAGCGCTACGGCATGGGCGTCCTGGTTTGGAGTCCGCTCTCGAAGGGGATGCTCACGGGTCGCTATCGCAAGGGACAACCGCTCCCCGACTCCCTGCGTGTCAAAGTCTTCCCCAAGCAAATGTCCGATGAGCGCAGTCTCGACGCGATCGAGCAGTTGCTCCCGATCGCGCAGGGGGCGGGCCTGTCTTTGACTCATATGGCCCTCGGCTTCGTTATGGCTCATCCCGCCGTCACCTCGGCGATCCTTGGTCCCCGCACCCAACAGCAGCTCGATGACCTGCTGGCGGGCGCCGAAGTTCGGCTCAGTGATGACGTTCTGGATCAGATTGATCAAGTCGTGCCGCCGGGCGTCGATATCGGCGTGAACGAGGCGAATTACCAGCCGCCGGCAGTGAAGCAGGCAAGCCTGCGCCGACGGCCGATTGCCGAGCGAAAAGCTGCTTGACCTGACGATGAAGACAGCCAGTTCGTCCGCATTGTCCTGCAAAAACTGACAGAGTTCCGTTGACGGCAGATCGGCTTGACCCCGTAATCTTGATCACCATAGCCCAGTTTCCGCCAAAGCTTGACGCTGCCTGGCAGTTGCACGATTTGAAATCCGACAGCGGGCCTCAAGGCGTCGATATGAGAACGCCGGGATACGGAAGTTTCGAAATATCATGATCTTGCGATATAGCTCGCGAATCGTTGATAAGCGATGGCCGTGTAGGAAATCTTGTAGGCACTATCTGGGATTTCGCCCGATGCGCATGTCGGGCGGCTAGGGGGCAGCGAGTCCATGGTGACCGTCGCGCAATGCGAGGCTCCCTTTTCAAAAAAATGGAGCATATCATGAATTTCACGGAAATTTACCATTCGTCCATCGTGCGCGCGGCCGACAGCCGCGGTGGCGGCGGTGCAGAACATAACCCGGGCAATTTCGCCCAGGATCGCGAAAAGGCGGCAGAGGCCGGTCGCAAGGGCGGCCAGCAAAGCCATGGCGGCGGCGGTGCCGAGCATAATCCCGGCAATTTCGCTCAGGATCGCGAAAAGGCGGCAGAGGCCGGCCGCAAGGGCGGCCAGCACAGCCATGGCGGCGGCGGCGCCGAGCACAATCCCGGCAACTTTGCCCAGGATCACGAAAAAGCGGTAGAAGCCGGCCGTAAGGGCGGCCACGCATCCCATAAGGGCGAGTAAAAGAGCAAGTCGTTCAGGGATCGTGCGAAAAGCACCGGATACTGCCCGGCGGGACAGGCCGGTGACGACCACCGGGGCGGTCGCATGACGACCGCCCCGAGCCGTCCGTCCGGAGATCGAACGAAGGAGAAGCACGTCATGACCGACCGTCTGACAATGCAGGATCCACGTACGCAATACCCATCGCCGCCGTTTCCCAGGCAACCTCAGCCCCGGCCGGGATTAACGGGGAAGATGGATCCCATTCCCGACCATGGTGAGCAGAGCTATCGGGGGACGGGCCGATTGTTGGGCCGCAAAGCATTGATAACCGGAGGAGATTCCGGAATCGGGCGTGCCGCCGCGATTGCTTATGCGCGAGAAGGCGCGGATGTGGCGATTGCCTACCTTCCGGAAGAGGATGCCGACGCCAAAGAGGTCATGGCCCTGATTCAGGCCGAAGGCCGCCGGGCGGTGGCGTTGTCCGGCGATATCCAGCATGAAGCCTGGTGCCAGGAACTGGTGGACCGGGCAGTCGCGGGGCTGGGCGGCCTGGATATCTTGGTGGTCAATGCCGGCCGGCAGCAATTCCGCGAGACGCTGGAAGCGCTCTCGAGCGAGGATTTCGACCGAACAATGAAGACGAATCTGTACGCCTTGTACTGGATCACCCAGGCGGCGATGCCGCACCTGCCACCAGGAGCGTCGATCATCGCCACTGCGTCGGTCCAAGCCTATCATCCATCGGAAAACCTGCTCGATTATGCGACCACCAAGGCCGGCATCGTGGCCTATACCAAGGCGCTGGCCGGCCAGATCATCGAAAAAGGCATCCGTGCCAATGTCGTGGCGCCAGGCCCGGTCTGGACCGCCCTGCAGCCTAGCGGCGGCCAGCCGGAGGACAAAGTCGAGAATTTCGGAAAGAACAGCGATTTCGGGCGTCCGGCGCAGCCGGTGGAACTGGCCCCGATCTATGTGCTGCTTGCGTCACAGGAAGCGAGCTTCATCAATGGCGAGGTCTATGGCGTCACCGGCGGCAAAGGCATCGCGTAGACGTTCGCGCGCTTTGGTCGAAAAGCAACAAAGCCGGTAACGAACGACTTCAGGTCACCATAGCCTCTCTGCAGCCCGCTTTTTCATCATCCCGATCATGCCCGGGCGCGCTTGACTCCGTTCGCGAAGCTGCTATTTAGGAAACGATCGTTTCCTAAAACGGGCGGCAACATGACACAGGACATTCGAGCGGGAAACCGGGGGCGCCCGCGCGTCTTCGATGAAGCGGAATTCCTGAACGGTGCGATCGCGCTGTTCAGTGCGTCCGGCTTCTCAGGCGTCGGCATCAGCGAATTGACCAAGGCGACGGGCCTGACGGTCGGCAGCGTCTACAAGGCCTATCAGGATAAGGAGGGCGTGTTCGTCAAAGCGCTCGAACATTATATCGCGCTGCGCGAGGCCCATATCGCGACGATCTTCGAACAGGCGGAAAATGCCCGCGCCAGGATCGAGGGCCTCCTCAGGCTCTATGTCGATCTCAGTAAAGGCCGGGACGGCAGGCTGGGTTGCCTGATCGTCGCCGGGATCGCCGATATCGATCAGGTCGGCCAGGCGGCCGACATCCTGCGTGCGCAAATCTCGTCACGGCAGACGATGCTGAGCCGGCTGATCGAAGAAGGGCAACGTGACGGATCGATCGCGGCGAAGGGCGATGCCTGCGCGATTGCCACGGTTCTACTCGCTCTGCTGCAGGGCATGCGCGTTGTCGGCAAGGCAGGTGAGTTCACCGAGGATGGCGAAATCTTCGTCGCGCGCGCCCTCAGGATACTGGACTGACCATGCTTTTCATCCTCATGGCGCCGCTCGCCGGCAGGTTGTCCCGTCCATGCCGATCGATCGTTTGGGCCTGTTCGGCCCGCCCCTCACCGATATGGCTCTAGTGTCCCGATTCCGAAATTCGCAAGCGAATTTCGGGATCGAAAGGACACTAGAATCAATATTTTAATGGCCTGCTGATCCGAGAAATTCTCATAAGAATTTCTCGGGCAGGACACTAGACTGGAAAGAAACCCACATGATCCACGGCACCCTGCCGGAAACACCGGCCGGCTTCGCCCACCGTTTCACGACCGTGAACGGGTTGCGTTTCCACTTTGTCGAGGGCGGCGTCCAATCCGGGCGCACGATCGTGCTCGTCGCCGGATTCCCCGAGAGCTGGTACGCCTGGCGCAAGGTCATGCCCGCTCTGGCTCGGGATTTCCGCGTCGTGGCAGTCGATTTACCGGGCCAGGGTGACAGCGACCGCCCTCTCGATGGCTACGACACTGCGACCGTCGCACGGCGCCTGCATGATTTCGTCGCGCAGCTCGGGCTCGAACGATATTGCCTGGCCGCGCATGATGTCGGCGCCTGGGTCGCCTTTCCCTACGCGCTGATGTTCGGCCGGGAGATCGAGGCGCTGACCCTGATGGATGCCGGGATTCCAGGCATCACGTTGCCCGACATGCTGCCTTCATCCTCCGATAAATCCTGGAAAACCTGGCATTTCGGCTTCCACGCGGTCCCGGATTTGCCGGAAATCCTGATCGAGGGACGCGAACGGCCATATCTCGAATGGTTCTTCTGGAACAAAACAGCCAACCCGGCCTGTTACGGGCAACAGGAGATCGACGAATATCTGCGCATCTTCTCCGCACCTGGCGGTATGCGCGCCGGGCTCGCCTTCTACCGCGCTGCGGCACGTTCCGCTGAACAGAACCGGGCGCTGGCGGCCGAGCGCCAGCTCGAAATGCCGGTGCTCGGGCTGAGCGCCGATCAAGGCTCGATTCCCGACATCGCGGCCATGATCGGTCCGTTCGGCCGGGACGTCCGGGGGGAGACGATCAGGAATTGCGGCCATTTCCAGCCCGAGGAACAGCCAGAAGCCGTCACAGACGCATTGGCTCGCTTTTTCGGTGCGATCTGAAGCAAGGGTCGAGCGTGGCAGGAAAGCAAAGCCACTCAACCAATGTTTGTGGCGCGATATCGAACTTTTCGCCCGTTTTCGCGCTCGAAGAAGGATTGAATGCGGATATGTCGCGGGCGTCCATGTTTGGAAAGCAGGCAGGTCCACGCGGACTGCGACTTATCGGGCCGGAACTCCGCCGCATCACAATCCGCACAAGGACAACATGCGAGAGCGACATCGAATGTCCGGATAATATTGCTCATCACGTGGGGAGATAAGAAATGCCCGTTCCCCTTATGACGGTTCGCCAGATCGCCGCGATCTCCGGACTGATCATTGCAACAGCCTGCACTCACCCAACACCGTACCAGCCGGCAACGAAGGCTGGAGAGGGATATACGACGCAACAGATCGAGACAAATCGCTTCAGAATATCCTTCCGGGGCAATGCGGAGACATCACGCCAGACTGTCGACACATATATGTTGTATCGGTGCGCGGAGGTCACTCTGGAAAATGGCTATGATTATTTTGTCATTGTAAACAAGGCCGTCGACAAGAATACAGCCTATGAGAGCTATGGCGACAATCTGGCCTGGGGTTGGCGCGGCGGCTGGGGGTGGCGCCATGGAAGGGGCGGCGTTGGTCCGTGGGGCGGCTCCGGAACAAGCTATTCCCAACCCATCAACAGCTATGATGCGATAGCCGATATCGTCCTCTATCACGGAACCAAGCCGCTCAACGACCTCTATGCCTACGACGCACGTGAGGTCATGCACGAGATCGGACCGACCGTCATCCACATCGAACCCGCACCGGGCGCTCCAACCTCCCCGGCTCCTTCGTGACAGTCCGATGATTTTCCCTGCAGCGTCATAGAGAGATGATCGAGGCTCCCCTCGACTGAAACTCCCGCCCAGCGGCGGCAGAGAATCCGGGAAAAGCGATCCCGCGTTGTCGTGGAAGACTGCGGCGGGGCTCCGTGATGGAGGGACGTGATGATGCTGACTCCTCAGCTCCCCGCAATCTGCGACCTTTCAGTAACGAATGTCTGCAACGCAGCCTGCGACTTCTGCGGTTTTTCGCGGAACAACGCGCTGATCGGCCCCAAACGATACGTTGATGCGGAAGACTTCGCACGCGCACTGCCGATCTTGCACCGACGGGGCATACGGTACGTAACATTCCAGGGTGGCGAGCCTCTTGTGCATCCGGACATCGTTCGCCTCGTATCGGATACGGCCGCATCCGGCATTCGGGCAACTCTCATCACGAATGGTTGGTTTTTGCCTCGGTATGTCGACGCCCTGGCTGCGGCTGGACTCACGAATCTGATCGTCTCGATCGACAGCGCCGAGTTTGATGTACATGAGAAAAACCGAGGCCTGGACGGACTTGCCACGCGTATCGCAGAGGGCATCGCGCGGGCGCGATCTCTTGGCCTGCGGGTCCAGGCCTCTGTTACGGTCAGCCGGCTCGTTCATTACGACAAGCTCCCCGAAACCCTGAAGCGGCTCGGGTTCGACGCGGTCGAATTTTCGTATCCGCGTCGCGAGCCCTTTGGCTCAACATCCCTGGTGTTTGGCGGGGAATCGAAACTGGTCGACTTCAACCGCGCTGAACTGCTCGATGCCCTTGCGGCAATCGCCAAATTGAAGAAGCATTTCCCGGTTATGAACTCTCAAGCATCGCTCGACGAAGTCGCACGTTTTGTACGTGGCGAGCCGCAGCGAGTACCCTGTGTCGGCGGCTACAAGTATTTCTACCTCGATTGGAACCTCGACATCTGGCGTTGCGAGGCGTGGAGCCACCCGATGGGCTCAGTCTTCGACCTCGACGGAATTCCGGATCAGCGCGAGCCATGCAATGCTTGTATGATGGCGTGCTACCGGAATGCGAGCATGTTGATGCACGCCGGGGTCGCCGCGTTGGACGCGGCCCATGCTTTGGAAGCGGGCCACGTCCGATCCGCCATAGCAACCCTCTTCCGACGCGAAGTCGCGCAATCCCTCGGATCGATTATGGAGGAAATGCCGCACATACGTCGCTTGGCGGCACGCAAACGCAAGGCAATTGCCGGTCGCGTTGAAGCCCAACCAGGGCTGCGGCGGGGCCGGAGAGGCCGGGTGACGCGGCCCCCCGCCGCAGCCATCGGAGGACCTCCTCACGCCCCGTGACCAGAAGACCGTCTGCGCCAAAATCGGCCTGCCGGAACTGTCGAAGCAACTGGCAACATCTCCCAGGCCCGCAAGACGATGGGCGAAGCCGCCGAAGGTTCCGACGATGCATGGCATCGTCGGAATGGCTGCGGAGGGTACCCCGGACGCAGGTCTCCTGTATTCCGGCAAGCAGAGCTTTCTCCGCCGCCTTGCACCGCTGATTTTCAGGTGCCGGACCGACCGCCTGCGCTGCATGTAAGGTGCCGGCGTCGGCTTCCCGTGCGTGCCACCAACATGTGCCACACACTGCCGAAGCCAAAAAATAACCAAATGAAATCAAGCATCTGGCGGAGAGAGTGGGATTCGAACCCACGGTACGCTATTAACGTACACACGCTTTCCAAGCGTGCGCCTTAAGCCGCTCGGCCATCTCTCCGGCGCACAAACGGGCCCACCTTCCGGGCGGCCCGCCGTCTGGGCGCGGAACATAGCAACATTTCCGCCCGGCGCAAGGGGCAAAGCCCCGATGCGCTCTCCCGGCTCCAGGCTTTGCCGGCGGTCTTAATGATCCATCTTCAGCGCGGCCAGGAACGCGCTCTGCGGGATCTCCACCTTGCCGAACTGGCGCATGCGCTTCTTGCCTTCCTTCTGCTTTTCCAGCAGCTTGCGCTTGCGCGAGATGTCGCCGCCATAGCATTTGGCCGTCACGTCCTTCGACATCGCGCCGATCGTCTCGCGCGCGATCACCCGGCTGCCGATCGCCGCCTGGATCGCGATCTTGAACAATTGCCGGGGGATCAGCTCCTTCAGCTTGGCGCAGATCGACCGCCCGCGCGTCTCGGCGGCCGAGCGATGCGCGATGAAGGCCAGCGCATCGACCGGCTCCTGGTTCACCAGGATCGAAATCCGCACCAGGTCGCTCTCTTCATACCCGTCCATCTGGTAATCGAAACTGGCATAGCCGCGCGACACCGATTTCAGCCGGTCGTAGAAATCGAACACCACCTCGTTCAGCGGCAGGCGATACACCGCCATCGCCCGGTTCCCGACATAGGTCAGGTCCTTCTGGATGCCGCGCCGCTCGGTGCACAGCGTCAGCACCGCGCCCAGATACTCGTCCGGCACCATGATCGTCGCGACGATCCACGGTTCCTCGACCTTCTCGATCACCGACCCGTCCGGCATGTCGGCGGGGTTGTGCAGCTCCTCCATCCCGCCATTGGTCCGATACAGGCGGTAGACCACCGACGGCGCGGTGGCGATCAGGTCCAGGTTGAACTCGCGGCTCAGCCGCTCCTGGATGATCTCCAGATGCAGCAGCCCCAGGAACCCGCAGCGGAAGCCGAAGCCCAGCGCGGCCGAGGTCTCGGCCTCGTAATGGAACGACGCGTCGTTCAGCCGCAGCTTCGCCAGGCTGTCGCGCAGCTTCTCGAAATCGTCGGCATCGATCGGATACAGCCCGCACCACACGACCGGGATCGACGGCTTGAACCCCGCCAGCGGCGTCTCGGCCGGCCGGCGGTCATCGGTGACCGTATCGCCGATATTGCAATCCGCCACGGTCTTGATCGCCGCGTTGATATAGCCCATTTCGCCGGGCCCCAGATCGTCCACCGGCACCATGCGCGGCGCGAACACCCCCACCTGGTCCACGTGATAGACCGCGCCGTTCGACATCATGCGGATGCGCGACCCCTTGCGCAGGCGCCCTTCCTTGATGCGCACCAGGATGATCACGCCCAGATACGGGTCGTACCAGCTATCGACCAGCAGCGCCTGCAACGGCTTGCTGTCGTCGCCCACCGGTGGCGGCAGGCGGGTGACCAGCGCCTCCAGCACGCCTTCGATGTTCAGGCCGGTCTTGGCCGAAATCTCGACCGCGTCATCGGCCGGAATGCCGATCACCTCCTCGATCTGCGCCTTCACCCGCTCGGGCTCGGCGGCCGGCAGGTCGACCTTGTTCAGCACCGGGACGATCTCGTGGTTGGCGTCGATCGCCTGATACACGTTGGCCAGGGTCTGCGCCTCGACCCCCTGCGACGCATCGACCACCAGCAGCGACCCCTCGCACGCCGCCAGCGACCGGCTGACTTCATAGGCGAAGTCGACATGGCCCGGCGTGTCCATCAGGTTCAGCACATAGGTCTTGCCGTCCTTGGCCGGATAGGTCAGGCGCACGGTCTGCGCCTTGATGGTGATGCCCCGCTCGCGCTCCAGCTCCATGTTGTCCAGGACCTGGTTCGTCATCTCGCGCGCGCTCAGCGCCCCACAGGCCTGGATCAGCCGGTCGGCCAGGGTCGACTTGCCATGGTCGATATGCGCGATGATCGAAAAATTGCGGATCAGCGAGAGCGGTGTGTCGGTCATGGGCGGAGACATAGGCCAAAACCCCGGGAAAGTCAGCGGGCCCGCATCGAAATTCTCCGTCCCCGCCCCCTTGGCCCATCCCGTCGGGCCGCCCCGTCGGCACACCACGTTCAGGGTCCCGTCAGCTTCCTGTGATAGAGCCCCTTTCCTGCAGGTGCGGCACGGGGCCGCCGGATCGCGTGGGATGCCGCATGAAGCAGGGCAGGGGACACGACAGGCACGACAGGGACCGGCACAATGGGAATCGGCACGGCAGGACAGCACCCGCCGTCATGGACCGCGGCAGCGTCCCGCCGGCCCGCACGCTGGGCGCCGCCCT
>NZ_JABXXP010000032.1 GCF_013376155.1 Nguyenibacter vanlangensis | reverse complement strand
AGTTCGGCCGTGGCCTCCATCCAGGCGCGGTAGGTGTCGGCGGTGTCGGCCCGCAGGGCGGGCGGCACGTCGAACGCGTCGAGCAGGTCGAGATGGGTCGACTGGTCGGCCAGGCCCATCTGTTCGTGCTGGCCCTGGATTTCGACCAGCAGGCCGGCGGCGCGGCGCAGCAGGGCCACGCCCACCGGCTGGTCGTTGATATAGGCGCGGGAGCGGCCGTCGGTGGCGACCAGGCGGCGCAGCACCAGGGGGTCGCGCGGATCGTCGATCAGGATGCCCTGTTCGGCCAGGACGCCGTGCAGCGGGTGGTCGGAGGCCAGTTCGAAGCAGGCTGTGACGCTGGCCTGCTCGGCGCCGGCGCGGACCAGGCCGGCGCTGGCCCGGTCGCCCAGGGTAAGGCCAAGACTGTCGAGCAGGATGGATTTGCCTGCCCCGGTCTCGCCGGTCAGCACCGTCAGCCCGGGGGAGAAGGGCAGGTCCAGCCGTTCGATCAGGACGACGTCACGGATGGCGAGATGGGTCAGCATGCATCGGGCCCGCGCCGGATAGCGGTATCGGAGCGATGGGTCAGAAGATCGCGTGCCAGGTGCGCGAGAAGAAGCCGCGGCGGGACGGCGGCGGCGGGGCCTTGTGGTCCGGCGTGCCGGCATCGGACGGAGCCTGGGCCGTGTCGGGGACCGAGCCGGGCAGCGGGGTGTTGGCGGCCAGCAGATGCTTGCTGCGCAGCATGTCGTAGCTGTAGCGGTACCACTGGCTGCCGGGGTAGTTGTAGGACAGGACCGAGGCGGTGCGGCGGGCCTGATCGGTCAGGCCGAGATCGAGATAGACCTCGACCAGCCGTTCCAGGGCCTCGGGCACGTGGTTGGTGGTCTGGAAATCCTGCACCACGCGCTGGTAGCGATTGACCGCGGCCTCGTAATTCCGCTGCTGCTGATAGAAGCGGCCGACCAGCATTTCCTTGCCGGCCAGGTGGTCGCGGCAGAGATCGATCTTGAGCTGCGCGTCGCGGGCGTAGGGCGATTGCGGGAAGCGGGTGATGACCTCTTCCAGCGCGTTCATCGCCTCGATCGTGCCCTGCTGGTCGCGCCGTATGTCGGAGACCTGTTCATAATAGCAGAGCGCGCGGAGATAGAAGGCATAGGCGGCGTCGGGGCTGGTGGGGTGCAGTTCGAGGAAGCGATCGAGCTGCTGCACAGCCTCGGGATATTTGTCCTGGAGGTAGTTCGCGTAGCCTTCCATGAGCTGGGCGTTCGCGACATAACCGGAATAGGGATAGTTCTGCTGCAGGGCCTCGAATTCCGCGGCGGCCAGGGCGTAGCGCTGGCTGTGCAGGGCGTCGATGCCGTTATTGTAGAGTGTGTCGGCCGGGGGGACATGCGCCTGCATGTCGCTGATCGCCTTCTTGTCGCCGCCGCAGGCCGCGAGCGACAGCATCAGGGCGAGCGCGGCGTACCGGGCGGCGCGGGGGCCGGTGGGACAAGCAGCGAAACGGGTGCGAATGGTGTGCAGTGACATGCCGGCTCTTCCAGTTCGGTCTGCCTTATATCATGCGCCGGGCCATGGTGAAGGCCATGGCGTCGTTTTCGCGGCGAATGAGGGGGGATACGGCGCGGGACGGGGCAAGGGCGGGGCGTTTCGGATTGGAGGCGGATCAGAAATCGAGCGCGGGTTCGTGCCGGTCGATCACCTCCTTGAGGCAGATGAAGGTGCGCGTGCGGTTGATGCCGGGCAGCGAGACGAGATAGTCGCTGTGGATCGCATTGAAGCGGTAGATGTCGGCGACGCGGATCTTGAGGAAATAATCGTATTCCCCCGAGACCAGGTAGCAGTCGATCACGATGTCCAGCGCGCGGACCGCGCTTTCGAAGGCGAGGATGTTCGCCTTGTCCAGCGAGTCGAGATTGACGCCCACCAGGACCAGCGCGCCGCGCCCGACCTTGGCGGAATCGAGGATCGCGCTGAAGCGCAGGATGACGCCGCGTTCGACCAGGCGTTGCACCCGGCGAAAACATGTCGCCGCACTTTGATTGACCAGCGGGGCGAGGTCCGAGATCGGCAGGCGCCCGTTCGCTGCCAGGTGGTTCAGGATCGCACGGTCGGTCCGGTCGAGGTCGGACCTGGCAGCATCTTCCATCATGTCTCCCGATGACGTCAAAATCCTTCAGCGCGACGAAATGTAGTGAATGATTTCGTCATTTCTGTGTCGGAATATGAATGCACAATTCGTATCGATTTCGACAATATCGCACCACACGAATTCGTGAGCAAGGAGCGACCCGTGAGCGCGAAGAAAATTTCTGAGAGGCCGTCCGAGATCAGAGTTTTCACGCTTCACCACGTCATAGCCGTAGCACAGGCCGCGGTGCGGCTTGCGAGGCCTTTGAGGAACAGGGCATGCGGTCCAGCGCCCGCAAGCTGATCCAGCAGATCATAGGCCGAAGGCGCTGGGGCGTCCGCAGGACGCCGATCGTACTGATACCGTTGCCGTAGACTTGGGTAAGCACGGCGATTCGAAACATGCGCGAACGCAGCCTGTCTGCAATCATTGATCCGGTTTCGGGTCAAATGCCCTGCGACGCGCATGCGCCGGCCGCGGAAGCTGAGTCCGTTCAAACGAGATCGTTTGAACGGGCGAGGATTGCTCCACACGGCCGACCTGACAGCACCGTTTCGGCCGGTCCTGTCCCCGGCCGGCTTGGCCGTCACCAGATCTTCACGCGGTCTTCCGGCTTCAGATAAAGCTTCTGTCCCGCCACGACGCCCCATGCGTCATACCATGCATCGATATTATGCATCGGCATGTTGACGCGCGCGACCGGCGGCGAATGCGGATCGACCACGATTTGCTGGCGCAGGGCGTCGTCCCGCACTTTCTCGCGCCACACCTGCGCCCAGCCCAGGAACACGCGCTGGTCGCCCGTCAGTCCGTCGATCACCGGTGCCGGCTTGCCGTGTAGCGAGGCATGATAGGCATCCAGCGCCAGCGTCAGCCCGCCCAGATCGGCGATATTCTCGCCCATTGTCAGCTTTCCGTTCACATGCACGCCCGGCAGAACCACGAATGCGTCGAACTGCGCACCTAGCCGGTCGGCAAGTTTCTGGAACCGCGCCGCGTCCGCCTTGGTCCACCAGTCGCGCAGCCGCCCATGCTCGTCGAACTTGCGCCCCTCGTCGTCGAAGGAATGGGTCATCTCATGCCCGATCACGCCGCCGATGGCGCCATAATTGACGGCCGGATCGGCCTTAGGGTTGAAGAAGGGCGGCTGAAGGATCGCGGCTGGGAACACGACCTCGTCGAACATGGGCATATTGTAGGCATTTACAATTTGCGGCGTCATGTCCCACTCGTCGCGATCGACCGGCTTGCCCAGATGCTCCAGCCAGTATCGCCATTCAAAGGCAATCGCGCGCGTGGCATTGCCATACACGTCGCCCTTGCGGATTGTCAGCGCGTCATAATCGCGCCACTTGGTGGGATAGCCGATCTGGATGGTAAAATTCTCCAGCTTGCGCAACGCAGCGGCACGCGTCGCCGGCTCCATCCAGCTATTATGCTGAAGACGGACACGAAAGGCGGTCTTCAACTCATCCGTCAGATGACCCATCTGCATCTTGTTGTCCGGTGGGAAATAGCGCGAGACATAAACCCGGCCGATCGCCCATCCCATCGCGGAACTCGTCGCGCCCACCGCCCGCTTCCAGCGCACGGGCAGTTGCGGCTGGCCGGATAGCGTCTTGTCGTTGAACGCGAACCATGCGTCGACGAACGATTTCGACAGGTTGGGCGCCGCATTGTCCGCCAGATGGAAGGCCAACCACGCGCGTAGCGTCGCGATATCCGTCGCACCGAGGATTTTCGCCTCCCCGGTGATCGCACTGGGCTCGCCGGCGATCACGACACGCTGCGTGAGACCCGCCGTCGGAATGCCCGCCGCCTGCAGCCAGATCGCCCAGTCGAAACCGGGCGCGTCCTTCCCGAGTTGTTCGACGGTGCGGGGATTGTAGCTCTTTTCGGGATCGCGCATCGCTTCGCGCGCCCAGTGAGCCTTTGCGATGACCGTTTCCAGCGCGACGATGTCCGATGCCGCCTGCTTCGCGTCCGGCCACCCGATCAGGCCGAGCATTGTCTCGACATAGGCCCGATACGCGGTCTTCTTCGCGGCGAAGGACGGTTTGATGTAATAATCCCGATCCGGCATCCCCAGACCTGCTTGGTCCAGGTTGAGCGAATACCGCGTGGGGTCCTTCGCATCGGGCTGGATCATGAGCGAGAACGGCGATGCCTGAAACGTTTCCTGGGCCGACCCGGCGAGGGCAGCGAAGGACGCGGCATCATGCACGGCACGGATCGCGGCCAGGTCGGCCGCCAATGGCGCCGCACCCGATGCCTCGACGGCCGCCTCGTCCATGAATGAGGCATAGAACGTCCCGAGCTTGCCTTCGATCGTCGTCGGATTTGCCTGCGCCTGCGACGACACGTCGTTCAGGATCGCCTGCACCCGCGTACGCGACAGTTCGGCGAGTTCGTTGAACGGCCCCCAGCTCGCCCGGTCCGGCGGAATGACCAGGTGCTCGACATAAGTACCATTGGCATAGCCGAAGAAATCATTTCCCGGCTGCACCGAAAGGTTGCGCCCGGACAGGTCGAGCCCCCAGGTTCCCAGGTGCGCAGCCGACGCGCCCGGCGTCGCTGGAACCGCCACAGTGGCGGCCGTTGCACCTCCGGTGGCCAGCATCCCGGCCAGGCAGGCCGTGCCCAGCATCGCAATTCCACCACGGCGCTCTGCGATGCCGTATTGCTTCATGAGGATCAAATCGATTTCCTCCTGGCGCACCGCGGCGCGCCGAATTGTATGGGATGGTCGTTCCGGCGCGGGACGCGCATGCCCGCGCTTAGAAATTCGCCTGGACCGTCAGCATGAACGAGCGTCCGATGATGCCGTCGAAATAGCGCGAGGTCGAGCCGATATAGGGATATTGCGGTTTCGCATCGAACACGTTGTTGATATTCAGGTTCGCCACATAATGCTTGAGAAAAGTATAGCCGATGGTCGTGTTGAACATGAAATATTGCTTGAAGTCGTTGATGGAATAGGTGTTCGGGGCGACGTTCAGCTTGTAACGGCTCTTGCCGTAGTAGATCATTTGCCACTGCAGCATGAGTGGACCGCGGAAATAATTGATATTGGTCGTGAAATTGTCGCGCGGGTTGCTGGTGTCGCCGACCTGCGCATAAGTCTGGCTGAGCAGCGTCTGGTTGTTGAAGACGTAATGCATGTAATTGACGGTCATCTCGACCGCGCCGGATTGCGGACCCAGCCCGATATCCTCGAGCGTCAGGAAGTAATCCAGCTTGGACTGCACGCCGCGCACGTGCTGGTTTGCGATATTGTAATATCCCTCGTGGAAATTGGTAATCTGGCCGGATGAATCCCGCGTGAAGGCCGAGCAGTAGGCATTCGGAAAGTTCGGCGAATCGTAGCACGCGTCCATGATCTGGGTGATGTCGAGCGACTGGATCTCATTGTGCAGATTGATGTCGATGAAATCGGAATTGATGGTCAGCCCACGCACCCAGCGCGGACGCAGGGTAACGCCGCCGGTAAAGCTGTCCGCCGTTTCGTTCTGGAGATGGGGGTTTCCGCCCGAACTGCCGAGTATGGTATAATTATTAATGTTCGACGTGAAGTTGGTCGGCACGCCCGCCTTGGCGCAATTCGCGCGCCGGACGCCCGGATTCGGGCCGGACGTGATGAACTGGGGCGAACACGGATCGTTCCCGCTGTCGTAGACCGAGCCATCGGGTGCAAACAGTTCCGTGATCGACGGCGCGCGGAGCGAGCGGGTATAATTGCCGTGGAACAGGACGTCGCGCGTCGGCGCATAGGTGCCTCCGGCGGTCCAGGTCCAGAAGCCTCCGGTTATGGAGTTGTTGACATAGCGTGCCGCCGCGTCGCCCGAGAATTCATAGACGCCGGGGACATGCATCTTCGGCGAAACCAGCGGAACCTCGAGTTCGGCGAAGGCCTCGTGCGTATGATAGCTGCCCGCGACAGGCGAGACCGGAATAAACGCGCCATATTGCTGATAGGTGCCATCCGGCATGGGCTCCCCGAGGAAGAAGGCCCCCGGATTGAAGCTCGTAGCCTCGCGCCTGTGCTCGTAGCCCAGGTCCCAGCGCACATCCCCCGCCGGCAGCTTGACGACGGTGCTTTTCACCTCGGCCACGATGTCGAACTGGCTGTTTGTCTGCGAGGTCTTGCTCATGGCGGTAACATAGTCGATCGCCGACTGGCTTGCGGTGCTCACGCCGAACGGATTGAGCGCCGCGCAGGTCGCACTCTCGGTGGGCAGCGGCGAGCTGACATAGCCCGGCGCGCAGCCGATCGACCCGTCAGGCAGCCTCACGGCATTCAGCGCGTTGACGAAGTTCTGCGCCACGATCACGGGCTGATAGGTCTGCGACATCGAGCGCCCGTACGTACCGGTGATATCCCAGTCGAAATGACGGCCGGCGAACTCGAAATCCCCGTTCAGACCGCCGACGAAACGGAACGTCTGCGTGTTCGTGGTGAAAGCGCCGGTCCCGTAATCGGTGTTGGCGCGGGCCAGATAGAATTGGTCGGTCGGTACCCCCTGCGCGGCAAGGTTCGAGATGATGGTGGCGCGTTCCGCTTGCGTCAAGAATGGATTGCTGGTGCTCAACACCAGGTTGCCGCTCTGCGTCCCGTCGGCGGCGCCCGTCATCGCGCTGCCGAACAGGGCGGAATTGTAGTTCGGCTGGGCGGACGTATTGAAGGCGCTTGCATCCTGGTACCAGCCTTCGAACTTCGCCTTCAGGTGATCGGTGATGTCGTAATGGGCCAGCGTGGTCAGGTTCAGCCGCGTCTGGCCGACGATCAGATTATTGTAGTTGCCGATATTGAAGCCATTCCCGCCGGAGCCTGAAATCTGGTCGCCGTTGACCGAATTGAAGGTCAGCGGCACCAGGGCGGTGCCCGTGGGGTTGAAGATCAGCGTCTGTCCCGCGGCGTTCGTCACCCCCCCCAGGTTCCGGCCCGAGAGCGTGGGGTAGGTATCGGAGGTGATGGGAATGCCCGAATTGGTGAATTCCAGATAACGCTGCCCGTGTTGCAGCACGTATTGGTACGGGCTGTTCGGATCGTTGCTCTGCCCGAAATAATTGCTGTTTCCGCCGCCGAATTGCGGCCGCGCCGAGCGGGTCAGCGGAAGCTGGTCGTTATATTCGAGATCGAAGACGACGCCGCCCCGGTCATGATCGAAATGCCGACCAGCCAGAAACGCGATCTTGGCCGATCCGTCATCGAGCTTCTGGGAAAAACCGCCCTGTGCGGTAAACTCCACGCCCTGGAAATCATTCTTGAGGATGAAGTTCTGCACGCCGGCGATCGCGTCCGACCCATAGGCGGGCGCGCCGCCGACGCTCACGGTCTCGACTTTCTTGATGAGCGAGGTGGGGATGATGGACAGATCGACCGGCGACCCCGCGACCGCGCCGAAGATCGAGGAAGACGCGTCCGAGACGAAGCGCATGCCGTTCACCAGCGTCAGCGTGCGCTGCGAGCCGAGGTTGAACATGTTGGCGAAGAACTGGCCGGCACCATAACTGCCTTGGGTCCCCATATTGGAATTGTCCGGCGCGCCATAGGCCGGGTTTTCACGCAACAACGCGGTGCCGACATTGGTATAACCACGCCGTGCCAGTTGCTCGGCATCCAGCGTTGTGGTCGGCATGATGTCGGTCAGCGCGGAATGGGCGAGGCGCGACCCGGTGACGACGATGGCTTCGGCGTTGGATGTCGCGTCAGTACGATCCGGAGCGGCGAGGGCGGCTGCATTCGTTGCCTTGATGGCGTCCGCGCGCGGTATGGGGGTGGAGGTCGGCGCGGGCGGTAAGGTCGTGACGATCTTCAACCCGCCGGAAGGCGTCGCGACCACGGCCAATGCGGTGCCGCGCAAGGCGAGGCCGACCGCTGTCATCTCGGTCATCTGGCCGTTGATCGCAATCGCCTGCCTGCCTGCCACCTGATCGGGAGAAAACGCGATTGGAGTTCCGGTCTGGGCCGATATGCGCAACAAGGTTCGTGCCAACGGCCCCGGCGGCAGGGAGAAGGCGAAGGATTTCGCCTGACTGACGGAGATATCGGCGGCTCGGCCTGATGAGACCCCTGCGAGACATGAGCCCGCGAGCAGAAAAAAGGTGGATATGCCGAATAGCCGCTGGTTTCTCTTCATCTCTTCCTCATCGTTACGGACCGTTACGGTGTGGCCGTCACAAAGGATGAGGATCGAGCCGGCCAAAGTGATACCGACTGAGAAACTTTTTTTTACGTGACGATCGTCACGATAAAGAATTGATCGTCACGACTCCGAAAGGTAGATGCCGGATGGAGACCGGGAAGATCTCCTCGAGTTGCGTGAGCGAACGGCGGGTATCGTTCAGCGAAAATACGCCGCTCGCCCGGATGCGCGCCGCGCGCGGCGTGATGTACAGCGCACCTCGCCAGTAGGGTGCCAACCCTGCGACCACATCGCCAAGCGTCCCGTTTTCCACGATCAGCATCCCATTGCGCCAAGAGGTCGCAAGGCCCCAGTCGATGGCCTGTTCGCCCGGTCCATTCGGCTCCAGATCGATGGCATGGCCAGCCGCCAGGGTCAGGCGCGGCCCATGCGCGGGCAGAATGGTCAGCATGTCGTCATGGGTGGTCACGATCGTCCGGCCGTCATCGCGACGGACCATGAAATCGCCGGCCAACGCACGGACCGTGCCCGCGCGGGTGGCAACTTGGATAAACGGCGATGCCGCGTCGGGGCGGCTTTCGACAAGAACCGTTCCACGCAGGAGCGTGAACGCGTTCCGCCCGCCGCCGGCGGCGAATGCGATGGCGCTGCACGGCGCAAGCGTTGCGGTGGATCGTGCTCCAAGGGCGAGTTGCTGCGTCTCGCCATGGCGGGTGCGGATATCGGCGCGCGGATCGCCCGACAGATGCCCCGGCCCGACCACCACGTCCGCCACGCATGCTGCGCCGGCGAGCGCTCCCAGCCCCCGGCGCAGCAGCGCGCGGCGTTTCACCCGGCGTAGGTAAACGTCGCCTAGAGACTGGCCACCCAGCGCCGCGCTCAGCCGCGCAAGCTGCATGTCCACGGAGTTGGACCGCTCGTCTCCGCCCTGCAGCGCGTCCGTGGATCGTGTTGGATCGGAAGCCATGATGCTTTCTATTACGAACAGGAATTCAGGAACTCAAGGCCGATCCAGCACGCCCACACAGGCACGTTCGGCGGTATCGATATATTTCCGTACCATGCTGACTGATACGTTGAGGCGTTCGGCGATGTCCTGATGGCGCAGATGGTCGATTCGGTAGAAGAAGAACGCCGCGCGTGCCTTGGGGGA
Organism: Nguyenibacter vanlangensis; assembly: GCF_013376155.1. Classification (GTDB taxonomy): domain Bacteria; phylum Pseudomonadota; class Alphaproteobacteria; order Acetobacterales; family Acetobacteraceae; genus Gluconacetobacter; species Gluconacetobacter vanlangensis. Next base: position 5,455 of record NZ_JABXXP010000032.1, on the reverse strand, counting down.
CACGCCGCGCAGCGCATGGTCCATGCGCTGGAGCAATTGCAGGAACTCATTATGTTCCTCGGGGCTCGGCGCTGTCTCCGCCGAAACGGTCCGCAGCGCGTCCAGATAGCTTGCCTCCAGCACGCTGCGTCTTCTCAACTCGGAGATCAAGCGCCGCGCCACGACCAGCAGAAAAGCACGCGGCTCGCGCAAGCTTTCCGCCTGCCGGGATGCGGCAAGGCGGACAAACGCCTCGGAGGCGATTTCCTCCCCCTTGCTACGGGAACCGAGCTGACGCGCCACGCGCCCGGCCAGCCAGCCGAAATGCGACTGGAACAGTCCTGCCAGTGGGTCTGCATGCCGTGAATGCGTCAGGGGGTGTTTGGTCATCTCTGGTTTCACACGGCCCAACCGAACGCGACGGGCACCGGATCGTATCGCATCCCGCACGCATAAATACAAAAACAAATCGTATAATTATTGAATTTGTCTGATATATAAACTTTTTCCAAGGGTAATTTTTCTCACACGTTCTTGATATCGACTTCGTAACGTCTTCACGTGATTTCCAGCGCCGCGCCGTGTGTCCCCGGTTCCGGAAACGCTGTGCGACGCTCTCTCCTGACAATCATAACGAAGCCGCAATAGGCAAGAGGCACGTCCGCTCGACCAACCGCTTTTTTTTGGAATGTGTCCCGGCGAACACCCGGTGTCGCCGGGCATGAAAAGGCGGTCCTGTCCACTGTCCCTTTGATTCCAAAATTCGCTTATGGCGAGCGGCCCGTTATCACTGGCCGGGGTGATGTCACCGGCTCCGGTCTCATACGCCTTACCATTCCGCAGCCCCAAGTAATAGTCGATCACGATGTCCAGCGCGCCGCGCCTGACCTTGGCGGAATCGAGGATCGCGCTGAAGCGCAGGATGACGCCGCGCTCGACCAGGCGTTGCACCCGACGAAAACATGTCGCCGCACTTTGATTGACCAGCGGGGCGAGGTCCGAGATCGGCAGGCGCCCGTTCGCTGCCAGGTGGTTCAGGATCGCACGGTCGGTCCGGTCGAGGTCGGACCTGGCAGCATCTTCCATCATGTCTCCCGATGACGTCAAAATCCTTCATTGCGACGAAATGTAGTGAATGATTCCATCATTTCTGTGTCGGAATATGAATGCACAATTCGTATCGATTTCGACAATATCGCACCACACGAATTCGTGAGCAAGGAGCGGCCCGTGAGCGCGCGAAGAAAATTTCTGTACGCCTTCGTTTCATCTTTGGCGGTGCTAGCTGCGTTGCCTGCGGCCCATGGCGCGCCGGTGCCGGTGCGCAAGCCGAAGGACAAGGCGACGGCGTCCCATGCGCCGAAACCGCGCGTCCATGCCGTCGTCGCCGCGTCGGAATCGCTGGCCGTGACCGCGAACCGCAATACGTCCCATGGGATGGAGCAGACGATCACGCGCAAGGCGCTGGAGACCTTTGTGCCGGGAACCAGCGTGCTGCAGGTGCTCTCGGCCACGACGCCGGGGGTGAGCTTTGCCTCGGACGACCCGTTCGGCCTGGATACCTGGGCGAACACGTTCTATATCCGGGGCTATACGCAGAGCCAGCTTGGCATCACGCTCGACGGGATCCCGCTGGGGGACGGGCAGTTCATCAATGCCAGCGGCCTGGACATCAACCAGGCGGTGATCCAGGACAATATCGGCCATGTGAACATGTCGCAGGGGGGCGGGGCGCTGGATGTCATGTCCATCACCAACCTGGGCGGCGCGCTGCAATATTATACGCTGGACCCGCGCGACAGGATGGGCGGCGACGTGTCCCAGACCTTCGGCAGCAATGGGACCTATCGCACCTTCGCCCGGTTCGAGAGCGGGGTGCTGAACCGCACCGGCACGAAGTTTTCCGCCGCCTATGCCCGTACCGACGCGGGCAAGTGGAAGGGCGCGGGCGATCAGTTCGAGCAGCAGGCGAATTTCAAGGTCGTCCAGCCGCTGGGCACGCGGGGGAAGGTCAGCGGCTATTTCAACTATTCGGAATTCGATCAATATAACTATAGCGACCTGAGCCTGGAGATCATCCGCAAGCTGGGCCAGCGGGTCGATTACTACTATCCCGACTATGCCACGGCCTATAAGGCGGCGCTGGGGCAGTTTCCGGCCGGCTATGACAGGTTGTCGGACCCGGAGGATGCGTCCTATTACGACGGGGCGCAGCTTCAGCGGAATTACCTGACCGGCATTACGACGCAATATGACCTGACCGACCGGCTGCATTTCACCAACGTGCTGTACGACCACCAGTCCGGCGGGGATTACGAATGGACGAATCCCTATGTCACGTCGCCGTCGGGCGCGCCGATGATCCAGCAGGTGGGCCATACCGCGGTCACACGCCTGGGGGCGACGGCTGCCCTGCAATACGAAATCGGCAATCACACGCTGCATAGCGGGGTGTGGTACGAGCATGTGGGCTATAGCTGGGCGCAGCGTTACTACAGCCAGCCCGTGCTGGGCCAGGGCGCGCCGCGCAGCGGAACGGGGCCCTATGACGATCCGTTCGCCACGGCCTATGCGATGCAGTTCAACACGAACACGTTCCAATATTATCTGGAAGACAGCTATCGCATCCTGCAGAACCTGCGCGCGCATGCGGGCTTCAAGTCGATGCTGACGACCACGGCGGGGGGCGCGTCCTACAACAATCCGACCTATACCGGCCAGGACACGCTGCCCAACGGCAGCCTGACGACGGCGGGTGCCTTCCTGCCGCATGTCAGCCTGAACTGGACGTTCCTGGGTAGAAACGAGCTGTTCTTCGATTTCGCGAAGAACCTGCGGGCCTATACGTACAATACGTGGCAGAGCGGCAATGCCTGGGGCGTCAACGAGATGCCGACGAACCTGAAGCCGGAGACGTCCTATAACTACGAGGTGGGATATCGCTATAACGCGAAGCGGCTGACGGTTCTGGTCAATCTCTATCACATCGACTATCGCAACCGCTTGGCCACGATCACGGTCGGCAGCCTGGTGAACGCGCACAATACCTATATCAACGTGGGCAACATGGATATGTGGGGCGCGGATGCGGGCGTGACCGTGCGGCCGCTGCCCGGCCTGGAGGTCTTCAACAGCTTCAGCTACAACAAATCGACCTATGGCCGCGACGTGACGAGCGACGGCGTGACCTATCCGGTCGCGGGCAAGCTGGAGGCGGGCTATCCGCAATGGATGTACAAGGCGAACGCGAGCTATGCGTTCGGGGATGCCCGGCTGAACTTCAACGTCAACTACATGAGCAAGCGCTATATCTCGTATGTCAACGACGCGGCGGTGAGCGGCTACTGGCTGGCGACGCTGTCGGCGAATTATCGCTTCCGGCATGTTCCGCATCTTGAGACGCTTGAATTCAACCTGGGTGTCTACAACCTGTTCAATCAGCAATATGTCGGCGGCATCGGCGGCTATTCCATGTCGGGCGACACGCAGCAGCTCTTCGCGGGAGCGCCGCGCCAGATCTTCGGCTCGCTGCACGCACGGTTCTGACCCGGTCCTGACGCGCCGTCGCATGGGCGGACCCGGTTGTCCGGGCCGCCGATGCGAGCCGTGTCGATGCGAGCCATGTCGAGGCGGGAGAGCAGGCGTTCCGCCAGGGGCGGCAGCGGGTCGACCCAGGCGGCGCCGATTTCGGAGCGATGGGCGCCGAGATCGAGCGGGACGCGGCGGATCTCGTCGCCGGTGGAGATGACGGCGCAGGTCGGGACGATCGCCACGCCCAGCCCGACGCCGGCCATCTGGATCGCGCTTGTGTATTCGTGGAAATATTTGATCTTCTTCGAAGGCAGGTCCTGCAGGTGGGATGCGCGGGATAGCGCGTCGTGAAAGCCGGGCGCATTCTCGCGCGACAACATGAGGATGGTCTGGCCGCTGAGGGCTTCGGGCGTCAGCCGGGCATAACCGGACAGGCTGTGGCCGCGTGCCATGACGACGTCGAAATCTTCATAGGCGATCGTGCGGATTTCGACATTGTCCCGCGCGATCGGCATGCGGACGAAGCCGAGATCGAGCTGTCCCTGCGCCAGGGCCGCGACCTGGCGACAGGAATCCAGGGTCAGCAGCGTGATTTCCACGCCCGGGCAGGATTCCTCGAAGGCGCGGATCGTGTGGGCCAGGAACAGGTTCAGCGCCGAGGACACCGCCCCGATCCGCAGGGTGCCGGCCGCGCCGGACCCGACATTGCGTGCGCTGGCGATCGCGCGATCGATGCCGTGCAGGATGTCGCGCGCATGGCGCAGGAAATCGCGCCCGGCCGCGGTCAGCCGAACGTGATGGTGCGAGCGTTCGACGAGCCGGGTGCCGACATGCTGTTCGAGCTGCTTGATATGCGTGCTGAGCGCGGGCTGCACGATGTTCAGCCGGTCGGCGGCCATGCCGAAATGCAGCGTCTCGGCCAGCGCGCAGAACGACCTGAGATGTCTGATTTCCATAAGGTTTGAAAAATCCCCGCATGTGCCGCCGGGCCGGGCGGCCCTGTTCCACCATCCTATCCAAGCCGGATTGCACAGCGCGTCACGGGTCGGTGATCGCGGGACGTGATGACGGGGATCATGAAACATTATTGGACAGCATGGTCGCGTCGATGAACATCGGCGGGGCGCCCGGCCGTTCGAAAGCCGGCGACCAGGCGGCAGGGGATCGCGGCGGGAACCGAAGCGTGCCGTCGGACGATGCCTCAAGACAAGAAAGGGATAACCCTCGCATGTCCAACCAGAGCACGCCCCAGAGCGCGCCCCAGAGCATGCCCCAGAAGAGCATGCCTCGAAGCGCGCCCCAGCCAGGGCGCGTTTCCGCCCGGTGGCTGCGGATCATGCCGATCGTGTTCGTGACCTACAGCCTGGCCTATCTGGACCGCACGAATTACGGCTTCGGCGCCACGGCAGGGCTGAACGACGATCTGGGCATTTCCCCCGGCAGGGCGGCGCTGCTGTCCGCGCTGTTCTTTCTGGGCTATTTCGCCTTCCAGGTGCCTGCCGCCGCCTATGCGCGCCGGCACAGCCCGACCAGGATGATCTTCGTCTGTATCCTGGGGTGGGGCGTGATGGCGTCCCTGACGGGGCTGGTCGACAATTTCTGGCTGCTGGCGGCCGATCGGTTCCTGCTGGGCAGCATGGAAAGCCTGATCATCCCGGCCATGCTGCTGCTGTTGACGCAATGGTTTTCGCGGGACGAGCGGTCGCGGGCGAATACCTATCTGATTCTCGGAAATCCGGTGACGGTGCTGTGGATGTCCGCGATCACGGGGTATCTGATGTCGCGCCTGGGCTGGCGGACCGTGTTCGTCGTCGAGGGGGTGCCGTCGATCGTATGGGCGTTCGTCTGGTTTGCCACGATGTCGGACACGCCGCAGCAGGCCGGCTGGCTGCCGGCGGAAGAGCGCGCGGCGCTGGGGGCGCGGCTGGCGCGGGAACAGCGTGCG
>NZ_JABXXP010000031.1 GCF_013376155.1 Nguyenibacter vanlangensis | reverse complement strand
GGGCCGGTCTGGTCGTGCAGCGCGCGCGCGATCTGCCTGCCGCGTTCGAGCAGTTCGCGATGGCCGAGATCGCTGATGGTGCCCAGCAGCCGGCGCCAGTGCGGCCGGACGCCGCCACGGCCGTCCACCATTTCATCCAGGGGGATGCGCGCGAGATCCATGATGCTGGATGTATGGGCGAATGCCGGTCAACAGTAAACGGAATTGCGGGCCCGGCGGACCAGATCGTGGATGAAGGCCAGTTTTTCCAGAACCGGCGGCGCCAGGACGAACGGGTAGAAATCGGCCTGGCCCATCGAGCGGTTCAGGCTGTTGATCGCGTAGGTCAGGGGCATCCAGGCCCGCGCCACCGGTTCGAACGATTCGACGTCATAGGGGTCGAAATCGATGTCAGCCTGCGGCGCTGGGCCGGCCTGCGGCGCCGGATTGCCGGGAGCCTGCGCCCCGACCGACAGGCCATAGGCCCGGGCGGTTTCGAGTGTCGCGACGATGTGCAGGTAATGCGCCCAGGTCTCGGCGAAATCCTCCCATGCATGGGTGGTGGCGTAGTCGCTGACATAATGGTCCTGCCAGCCGGGGGGCGGGCCCGACTGGTAATGGTGCTGCAGGGCCGCCCGGTAATCGGCGCGGTCGTCGCCGAATATGGCGCGGCAGGCCGCCAGGGCCCCTTCGTCGCTATCCCCGCTCTCGTCTCCGCCCCCGTCGCGGACCAGCAGGTTCCAGTAGTAATGGCCGACTTCGTGGCGGAAATGGCCCAGCAGGGTGCGGTAGGGCTCGCCCATCGCGACGCGCATCGTCTCGCGCGCCGCATCGTCGGCCTCGCGCACCGCGATCGTGACCACGCCGTCCTGGTGGCCGGTCATCGCCCGCGTGCCGTCCGCGGCGTCCTCGAGGAAATCGAATGCCAGGCCGTCCCGCGGGTCGTCCTGCCGCGTGCGGATCGGCAGGCCGAGGCGGAGCAGCGTATAGATCAGCCGGTGCTTGGCCGTCTCCAGCCGCTGCCAGCGTTCGGCATTGCCCGGGATGGCGAGGTCGGGGATCACCCGGTTGTGGCGGCAGGCCAGGCAGAAGGCCTCGCCGCCCTCGGGCACCAGCCAGTTGCAGACGCCATGCGCGGCATTGGCGCAGAATCGGTACGTCGCCCCCTCGGCCGCCCGCGCCGACAAGGGGCGCCAGGCTCCGCCCTTATCGTCCTCGCCCGTCGCCACGGGTTCCAGCGCGCTGAGGTCATTTTCCTCGGGCAGGTACCCCAGCGTATGACCGCACCGTTCACAGACCGTGTTTTCGAAGAACAGGACCTGATCGCAGGCCTGGCAGACGAACAGCTTCATGACGAGGGTCTCCATGCCGTTTCACGCGCTTGCACAACGTCTTGATCGGCATGGTGTTCCGCTGCGGCGGGGCACGGGGCGTCCGGGACCCGAATGGGTTGAAGTCGGCCGCTTCGGCCTTGTGAAGTGTTTCGATATTATTATTTCTTCTTAATTTATTGTAAATTTTTTAATGAATGAAATAAAAATTTTACAATACATGTTGCGAGGCAACCTGCGAGTGTTCGAGAAGACAATATGGTATCGTCAAGTTACGACGTCGAAACGGTCAGGTCGATCCGGCGGTTCCAGGGCTCGCACTTCATCACCAGTCTCTTTCAGCTTGTCTCGACCATCGGCCTGCTTCTGGCCTGTTATGTCCTGCTTTATGCGGGTCTGGCCCATGGATGGTGGGGAGTCCTGCTGCTGACCCCTCTTGCCTCGGGGCTGTCCATCCGTGTCTTCGTGCTGCAGCATGATTGCGGGCATGGATCAATGTTCAGAAGCCGGTGGGGCAACGATGCGGCTGGCCGCCTCTGTTCGCTGCTGACATTGACCCCTTATGACCACTGGAAAAAGCATCACGGCCTGCATCATGGTTCATGGAACAACATGGACACGCGCGGACGTTTGTCGGACCTGTATTCGGACTGCATGACGGTGGCGGAATATGGGAAGATGACACGCTTGCGGAGGTATATATACCGGACCAGCAAGAATCCTGTCCTTACCATCTTCCTGATGCCACCGCTGATCTTCTTTGTTATTTACCGAATTGCGTTCGATACGCCGCGCCACTGGGTGAAGGAACGTGTCGGCGTCTATCTCACCAATCTTTGCCTGCTTATCGGGTACGGAACGCTTGCCTGGCTGGTCGGGCCGAAATCCGTCGCACTTGTCAGTTTCATGGTGATCTATCCCGCCGCCGTGATCGGTGTCTGGCTGTTCCTCGTGCAGCATAAATTCGAAGGAGTTCAGTGGTCTGGAAATCCACAATGGAATATTTTCGATGCCGCGGTGACCGGATGCTCCTTCCTGCGGCTTTCAGGAATCCTTCGTTGGTTCACGGGGGATATCGGGACTCACCACATACATCATCTGGCCCCCGGGATTCCCAACTACCGCCTGGTCGCCTGCCACGAAGCGCATCCGGTTTTTCAAAACGTAAAGATACTCACCTGGCAGGATGGAATCCGGGAGGCCTGGACCAATAAGCTGTGGGACGAGAGCGCCCAGGCCATGGTGGATCTGCGCTCTGTGCGCCATCTTTTGCAGTAGATCGGGCGGTATATTTGAGTCGAGATTGGTCAGGAAGCGTCTTTGCTCCGCGGCCATTCGGGTGCGGCTGCGAAATGGTGCTTGAGCCGTGACGTGGTGGCCTCGATCCCGGCATGCCAGCGATGTCCGCACATTGCGGCGTTCGGATGGTCGATCGCATTTCACCGAAAAAGCGACATGAAAAATTTCACAAATTGGCAAAATCGGTGTATAGGTGTTTATCTGCTGATCTGGGGGTAAGCCATGTCCACCATCCGCTGGAATGTCGCGGTTTCATCTGAAGTGGATCAGTCCGTTCGCATGTTTCTCGCCGCCAATGGGGGGGGGCGCAAAGGCGACCTGTCCCGTTTCATCGAAGATGCCGTGCGGTCCTACCTGCTGGAACAGGCTGTAGACCAAGCCAAGAGAGCGACCCAGGATATGAGCGAAGCTGAACTGGCCGATTTGGTGAATGAAGCCGTGCAGTGGGCACGCGGGCACTGAATGCGGGTTGTTCTGGATACCAATATCCTTGTTTCCGCTCTGATTTACCCTCGTGGTGCCCCTGACGCGATCTATCGCGCCTGGCGGGCGCACCGCTTCGATCTGGTCACGTCCACGACCCAGCTTGAAGAACTCAGGCGCGTCAGTCGCTATCCCAAACTCCGACCGATTCTGCCGCCTCACCGGGTCGGGGCGATGATCAACAATATGCGCAAAATATCTGTGGCCGAGCGGCTCCCTGCCTTACCGGCTGACGTGACGATCAACGATCCCGACGATACCTTTCTCCTGACAATGGTGCTGGCGTTCGATGCCGATTACCTCGTAACCGGCGATCATCGTGCCGGTCTGCTGGAGAAGGGTCGTTTTCAGAGGGCACGCATCGTTACCCCCTCAGAGTTCTGTTCCATCGTCCTTGGTTGAGTGGTTTCAGGCCGGTTTTGGCCGCCGGCCGCGCCGGCGTTCCGGCAGGCGGATGACGGGCGGCCTCGGTCGAGGATGTTCTGGCTCTGACGCTGGAGGCGCTGCGGTTATTTTGTGAAGGACATGCCCGATGTGGCGTTTCCATTTTCAATGAAGAAGGAGGTCATTCCGATAGAGTGTGCCGCCCTTCATGACGATTTTGATGTTCCGAGCATTGCCGAGGATGTCTGCGCGCGCCAGGGGGTTGCCGTCCACCACGATGAGATCGGCTGCTGCGCCGGGTTGTACGATACCGAGTTTTCCTTCCATACCAATCAGTTTGGCAGCGATTGTCGTCGCACTTGCAACAATGTCGAATGCGGGCAGCACGCGGGCGCGGATGGCGAATTCCTCGTTCTGCCGGGGATGGGCCGCACCCAGGAGGTCCGTTCCGAACGCCATCGTCAGTCCGGCCTCCTGCATGATCGCAAGGCTCTCCATGCCGCGGGTCCGGACATCGGCGACCTTGGCGATCGACACCGGGGGCAGTCCGTATCTGTGTCCGTCGCTTGCCAATGCCTCGTATGTCACGAGCGTGGGGACGGCGATCGCACCGCGGCTTGCCGCCAGCGCCGCGGTGGGTGCATCGATGTTATTGCAGTGTTCCAGCGAGTACACGCCTGCGCGCACAGCACGTTCGATGGCGTCGGGCATGTAGAGATGCGCAGCCACGTACGTGCCGTTGTCGCGCGCCTCCTGCACCGCCGTCTCGATCTCCGCCACGGAATATCCCTGCGCGGCGATCGGATCGGTCGGTGACGATACGCCGCCATTGGCCATGATCTTGATGAACTGGGCGCCCTCGCGCATCGTCTCGCGCACCGCGACACGCACCTCGTCCACGCCATCCGCCACGCGGCCCAGAGCGCCAAAATTGCGCGCCCAGCGCTTGGCATCATACGTGTCGTGACGAAGCCGGTTATCCGCATGCCCGCCCGTGCGCGAGAGGGCCTTGCCGCAGACGATGAGGCGGGGGCCGACGATATGCCCTTCCTCGATCCCCTCCGCCAGACCATGCGTCGCGCCGCCGACATCACGTACTGTGGTGAAGCCGCGCGCCAACATGCCCTTCATGATCGGAAGCGAGCGGGCCATGGCGAGCGCATCCGGAAGCTGCGCGTTGGCGGTAAGATCCATCGTGCTGGCGACGACGTGAACATGGCAGTCGATCAGACCCGGCATCAGGGTCGCCCCGCGGAGGTCGATCACCTGTCCGGCCTTTTGGTCGAAGGCGGCATCGGTCGCGACGATCGTGCCATTCTCGACCAGGACATGGCCTTCGCGGGGCTCGCGCGCAGTGCAGTCGACGATCGACGCATTGCGAAACAGGATCTGGCTCATAACACCTCGGGTACGATGGATCTGACGATAAAGACGTCTGGGAAAAAGGTTTGCGGCCCCTAAAGCGCTTCGAGCACTAGGCGCTCGGTTCGCGGCCCGAAGATCAGGACGACGACGCCGCCGAGCAGCAAAGTCGCGGCGATCGCCGCGAAGACGCCGGGGACGCCGATATGCGGCATCGCTTCGGCCACCAGGACGGGCGAGACAATGGCCCCCAGGCGTCCGATCGCGGACGCGCTTCCGCAGCCGATCGCGCGGAGATGCGTGGGGAAAAGCTCGGGCGTGTAGGCGTAGAGACTGCCGTAGGCCCCGCTCAGGCAGGCCGAGAGGGCGGAGGCGGCCGCGATTACGCCCGCATCGCTGCCCGCGATGCTGATCGCGCCGCCCGAGGCGACGCAACCGAGCAGAAACGACGTGATCGTCTGGCGACGGCCGATCACTTCGATCAGGGCACTGGCCAGAAGATAGCCGGGTAGCTGCGCCGCATAGATCAGTATCGAGAAGCCGAAACTATGCACCATCGTCATCCCGCGTGCGATCAGCAGGCTCGGCATCCATGTGAATACCGCGTAGTAGCTCGCCGTCAGGCAGAGCCAGACCGTCCATGCGACGAAAAGCCCGCGACGATGCCGCGCCGAAAGCAGGCCACCGCCGTAAGGCAGCACGGGGACAGGCAGTATCGCGGGCTCGGGTAAGCCGGATACGGGACCCAGTACCGTGCCGCGTGCGGCGATCTGCGCCTCGATCCCGCTCATGACGCGCGCGGCCTCGTCGGGGCGCCCGATACTCTCCAACCAGCGCGGCGACTCCGGCAGCCGCCTGCGCCACCAGAGCAGCGCCAGCACGGGGAGTGCCGTCAGGCCGATCGCCTCGCGCCAGCCTGCGGGGCCGCTCGGCACCACGATCCAGCCGATTACGGCCGCCGCGACGAAGCCGCAGGAGAAAAATGCCGCCAGCGCGCTGACGAAGGCGCCGCGATATCGCGCGGCCACGAATTCGCTGAGATAAGGCGCCACGATGGCGGATTCCGCCCCGGTCCCGAGGCCGGCCAGGATCCGGCTGGCGAGGAACGCGGGATAGGACGATACGAGCGCGGAAATGCCCGAGGCCACGCAGAACACTGCCAGGGCCCCCATCATGACCCCACGGCGGCCGAACCGGTCCCCCACCGCACCGGCACCCAGGGCGCCGAAGAAGAAACCGATATAGGTCGCGCTGCCGACCAGGCCGAGCCTGGCCCCGCTCAGGGCCCATTGCGTCTTAAGCACCGGAAGCACGAAGGCGATGATCGCGGAATCGAGGCCGTCGAACGTATAGCCGGCGCCCCCGATCAGAAGCAGCACGAGATGGAAGCGCGAGAACGGCAGACGTTCGATCCGCCGGCCGATGGTGCTCATGGCGGTGCGCCGCGGGCGGCCGCGATCTCGCGGCGGAACAGGGCACGCCAATAATGCAGCAGGTCGTCGAAATAATCCTCGTCCTGCCGCAGCACCTGCTGCGCGACCATGCCGCGCATCAGGCACATCGTCGCGTTCAGGATCGTCCGTGCCTGTTGCGGCGTGAGCGAGGTGCTTCGGGCGAGATGCTCCCAGATGCGATCGAGCGCCGCATGAAACGTCGCCACGACCGGTATCAGGCGCAGCCGGAAGGCCTGGTTGTTGCGGGCCTCCGGCAGATACTCCAGCGTGACGTGGAACAGCCGTTTCGCCATCATCTGCCACAGATAATCGACGATACGGTCGGTATCGATGGGAAGAAGCTCGATCCTCGAGGCGAAATCTTCCAGCGCCGAGGTCGCCTCGCTCAACTGCCACGAGATCGCGGCGACCACGAGGTCTTCCTTGTGCGCGAAATGATGGGTCAGCGCCCCGCGCGATACCTGCGCCCGTTCGGCCACGTCCTGCGTGGTCAGGCGGGTGTAGCCGTTCTCATGGAGAAGATCGATCGTCGTCTCGAGCAGCGCCATGCGCGTGGTCTCGCTGCGCTCGGCTTGCGAGCGCCGGCCGCCGGATCTCGTCTCCCGCCGCAATTGCACCTCCATGATGAATCTCCGGTCGCAGATCAAGCACGCGGGAGTGTAGCGGCGGGGTGGCCATCCCGCCAAGCCGCCGGGCGCCAGCTCATCCGTACGCCAGGTCATCCGTACGTCGCCAATGGGCCGTGGGCGATCAGCGGCGCCGTTGCGAGCTGAACGAGCGTTTCGAAACTTCTGAGATCGACGGAAACGAAATGGCGGGCGTCGTGCAGCAGATTGATCGTGCCGATCACCGTACCGTTCCAGCGCACCGGGAAATTGACGGCGCTCGCGCAACCGAGGGATGCGATGATCGCGTGGTCCGCATAGGCCGCCCGCACCGCATCCTCGTCCGGAGCATGAAAGATGCGCGCCTCGAACAGCGCGGCTTGGGCCCAGGGCGCGTCTGCCACCGGCTTCGCCCCGCCGATCGGATAGCGGGCCGGGTCGTTCGTCCAGACGCGCCGGCAAAGGGCCGCTTCCGGATCGTGCTGCAGGATCGTCGCAAGCCGATATCCCGGATCGTCGAAAAAGGCCGCCATCAGAGCCGAGAAGCCCGCATCGGGTTGTGGCGTGTCCGCGAAGGCGCGCAGGACGCCGGCGACGGATCGCATCAGAATTCCGCCCCCACCGTCACCATCGCCGAGAACGGCGCGGCGACATAATAGGAGGGGGTGTTGCCGGCGATCGTGGTGCCGTAGATCCCCTTCGTCATCCGTGCGTTCGGCTGGATAACGGCGACCTGGCTCAGATACGGGACATCGGAGAGATTGGCCAGATTGAGCCGGATGCTCGGCTTGTGCAGCATGCCCATGTTCGGCAGACGGTAGCCCAGTCCGAAATCGACCGTCTTGTAGGCGGGCATCGACTGGTCGTTCATGAAAGTCGCATACTGGCTGTCGACCCATTTGAACGTCAGGTTGGCGAAGAACGGGCCGCGCGTGTAATTGACGCCGAGCGTGGTGATGAATTTCGGGCTGGCGACCATGGTCCGCCCCTTCGTCGGCAGGAGATCGCGTCCTACGGCGAGGTTGTTGTCGAGGCGGGCATCGAGGTACTGGCCGTTCACATAGGGCGAGAATCCCAGGAACGGCTTGAGCGCCACTTCGGCCGTCACGCCGCGGATCGTCTCGCCGCCGGCGGAGATGGCCTGCTGGACGGGTGCGCCGTTCAGATAGGTCAGCGCCACGAGCTGTCGGTTCGTCAAGTTCATGTTGAACAGCGCCATGTCGAAATCGAACATGCCATGATAACGCATGCCGATTTCCTCGCCGATGCTGTATTCGGCGCGCGCGGAGGGATTCCCCGCCGACGTCACCTTGCCCGTCGTGACGTTGAAGGAGGTCGGATAGGTGCTCAACGTCACCGGCGGCCGCGTGTTCGTCGTGCCGTTGACGTAGAGCTGGACCTGCCGGTTCACCTGCCAGGACATTGCGACGCGCGGCATCGGCTGCGTGATCGCCGACGCGTAATGATAGGGCGCGCCCGGCAGCTCGTTGGTGCCGGAGAGATAATACATCATCGCCTTCAGCCCGGCCGTGAGCTTGACCCGATCATGGAACAGGCTTTGCGTGTCGGAGACGTAGAACTCGTTGATCTGCGCGCTTTCCTGGAAATGGTTGCCGGTATAGATCGCCCCGTTCGGCGCGCGGAGGACGTATTTGCCGAAAGCGTTGGGAGAATTGCCGTCCGAGTCGAGCGGCGTGTAGCCGCCGACCTGCTCCATGTTCCAATGGTCGTACCAATATCCGGCGATCAGGTGGTTCGTGGTGGTCGGGTCGTATTGCGCGTATGCGTTGACGCCGGTTGCGAACTGCGTCTGGTTGGAATGGACCATTGCCGGCGTAACGGCGTTCGGAAGCCCCGGATCGACCTTCTGATCGCCGAAGTAGAAAGCATTCCTGTTGATGGTCGTCTGGCCGGGGCTGTCCACCTGCGTCCAGTGAAAATACGGCGTGATGTGCAGTTTCAGATTTTCGGCAAGTGCGACTTCGTTCTGCCATGACAGGAGAACGTTCTGCCGGTTGTATACGTAAGATTTCCAGTAATTCGTGGTCTTTCCGGGGAGGTAATTCGATGCATAGGTATTTTGGGAGAAATTGTCTCCGGCCGTGTTCGATGCCTCCCAACCGGCGAGGGTGAAGGGCGCGAGGCGGGCATTGTCCCAATCCGAATATGAGATGAAGAGCGACGATTTCGCGCTGTCACCCCATTCCCTGACCGCCTTGAAATCCACATGATCGCGCGTGTTGCGTCCGGGGCCCGTGTAGTTGTCCGCAGCCGCCCGCGCGTAGGACGCGAACAGCCTGATGCCGGAATGACCGATCTCGCCGCTATCGGCACGGGCGAAGACACGCTGTCCGCGAAATGAGCCGTAGCTGTAATCCACCATGGCCCCGCGGCGGCGCGACGGGTCGCGGACGGATTCGATCAGTTCGCCGCCGGATGCGGTTTGAACGGGATCATTGATGCGCGATGTGCCGGCGATCAGGGTGATGTCGGAAATGTTCTCGTTGTCGGCCCAGGTCTCGGTGTATGGCCAGTAATAGGCCTGATCGACCCCGGGCGCCCCCTCGATGGTCCAGCCCATTTCCGTCGAATCGAGTCCGCGCACCGAAATATTGTTTCGGACCGACAGACCATAAGCGTCCGAGGAGCCGAAATTCACGCCCGGCAGGGACGCCGCGATCTGCAATGGCGACGAAGCGGCACCGCGCTGCTGAATGGCCGTTGCGCTGATCGAGTTTGTCGCCTCGGGTGCATGCTGACGCTTCATGAGCCCACCGGCGAGGGTTCGCGCCGCACTGACCTGTATTTCTTCCGGGTCTTGCTGCAGGGAGGCGGATGCCGGCTTCCTGGCCACGCCGTGCGCGGCCTTGGAGGGCGCCCCCAGTGCCCCGGAAACAGGGGGAGCGACCTGCGTCAGCACCGTGGCGCAGAGCAGGATACCGGGGCTGGAGACGATCTTGCGCATTGTGCTGATTGCCTTGGCGAGGGGGTGGTTCGCTTCATTATCGCCCTACGAATCGATATCGCAACTAAAAACATACGAGTCGGTTCGTTTTTGCGTGGGCACTGTTCAGTGCGCCGCCACGATCGGGGCGTAATTTTGCAGCCGCGCCCGAATGGCTTCAGTGCGAAGGAAACGTCCTGACCGATCGCGATTCAGATGTCCAATGCACGCAATGCGGTCCCATGCCTTTCCCCCCCCATCTACAGTAGGCGGACGGCCGGTTACTGGTCATGATTGCCGCTCGATTCGAGCAGCAGGTAATCGCCTTCGGGCGCCGAGCCGGTGCCTATCTCGACGAAGTTGCAAGCACGATAGAACGCCATCGCCGGCTGGTTGGCGAGCAGGCACTTGAGCCGGTAGCGTTTCGCCGGCCAGCCCGGCAGCGCGCGTAACAACGCCCGGCCGACGCCGCGCCGAAAATATGACCGTTCCACGTGCAGGTGGTGGATGAAATCATCCGGCTCCCAGAGCGACATGAAACCAGCAAGCCGTCCCCCTTGTCCATAAGCGACAAGCAGCCTTTCCCCGTCGGTCTGCGCGTCGAAGTCGGCCAGGGCGAATGCGCTTTCCGGTTGCCATGCAAAGGTTTCACGCCGCGAACGTAGAAACAGTTCGCGCAGGGCCGGCCTGTCTTCGGCGACTCCATCACGTATGAAAATCGTCATCATTCTCTTGTCTGGCTGGGAGAATCCGGGAATGCAAGCGTCCATTGACGAGACTGTCTCCGACGGCCTCGCTTTTCCCCCTGCGTCGCCGGCACCGCCGGGCGCACACCTGTCGCTATGGCGAATGCAAAAATTCCTGAGGAACGTGCTCTTGGTCGCGATCCTTGGATCGCCCCGCCTCGCCCGGATCAGTCAACGCCTCGCAGGCGCTGCAAGAACCCTGTTCGAGCCACCCCGACGGAGGATGTCGCAATTCGGTCAGCTTCGCGCTTTCCCAGTTTTAAGCAGCCCGTGGATCACGGCCTCGCTATAGCTGGCATTGGTGGATTAGAGATGGGCAGGTTTCGAGAGGCGCATCGGCGATAGCTGCCGTTGCGAAAAGTGGCGGGTTGCGCGACAATGTTTGCGGTCCAAAAGATACGCCAAAAACAGCGCTGCAGCCCATCCAGAAAACGTCCGAGTCAATCTGCCCTCGGGCTCTTGATCAGATCGATGAGCGCGCGGAGAGGCGGTGGAACATAACGTCGTCCGGAATAATAGAGACACAATCCGGGGAATGACGGCGTCCAATCGTCAAGCACCCGCATCAGCCGCCCGTCCGATAGGTCGTCAGCCACGTTCCACTCGCTGAGATAAGCGAGCCCCAGTCCGGCACGGGCGGCTTGCAGCATGAGCAGCGGCTCGTCCAATATGAGGGGACCGGCGCAGTCGATCGCGACGCGCTCGCCCCGGCGTTCGAATTCCCAGTCGTAGAGGATGCCGCCCGGCGTGCGGATACGGATGCATCGATGGTGGGCGAGATCGGCCGGCGTGCACGGTGCCGGGTGATCCGCGAAATAGGCGGGGGCGCCGACGACTGCGAAGCGCTGATGCGGCCCAAACGGTATGGCGATCATGTCCGCCGGTACGAATTCGGCGAGCCGCACCGCGGCGTCGAAGCCGGCGGCCACGATATCGACCAGCTTGTTCTCCGTAACCAAGTCAACCGTGACCTCAGGATGAAGGCGGGCATAGTCGATCATGACCGACTGCATGATCTGCCGCGCTGCGCCGCTGGACATGTTGATACGGAGCACGCCGCCGGGCGCGACCGACTGGCTGGTGGCCCGCTCCATGGCTCGCAGAAGCTCGGCCAGCGGGCCTCTCACGTCGGCGAGCAGGTGGTGGCCGATGTCCGTCGGGGCGACGCTTCGGGTCGTCCGGTGAAACAGGCGTACGCCGAGTTCGCGTTCGACCGCGGCGACCAGATGGCTGAGTGAGGATCGCGACATGCCAAGCTCGATCGCGGCGGCGCGAAATCCGCGATGATGCGCGACAGACTGGATCGCGCGGAGTTGCATCAAATTGACGATTGTACCGACTCCTTCACCTTCTCGTCTCAGATTATACGTCTTATTCGACCAGTTGCACCGGCCTATGTCGATGGCGCAGCATGATGCTCGTGCTGCTTGTGTTGAAGGGAGAAACCATGCCTAGACGTTGGCTTGTCACCGGCAGTTCGCGCGGGTTCGGCCGTGCTATCTGCGAAGCGGTGCTGGATGCTGGCTGCGATCTGGTCGCCACCGCGCGGGATCCCTCGGTGTTGGCGGGGCTTGGGGAAGGCCGGGCGGGTCGCCTCGCGCTCGCGCCACTCGACGTTGCCGATCCGGCGCAGGCTGAAGCTGCCGTCGCCACCGCGATCGACCGGTTCGGAGGTGTGGACGTTCTCGTCAACAATGCGGGCTATGGCGATATTGGCTCGGTCGAGGATACCTCGCTCGCCTCCTTCCGGCAGCAGATCGAAACCAACCTGTTCGGCACGATCATCATGACCAAGGCCGTGGTTCCTTCGATGCGCGAACGTCGCTCCGGGCACATTATCCAGTTCTCGTCCGTGGGCGGCCGCCTGGGGGCACCGGGCCGGGCCGCTTATTCAGCCGCTAAATGGGGAGTGGAGGGCTTTTCCGAAGTGCTCGCCAAGGAAATGGCCCTGGTCGGCGTGCGAGTCACCATGGTCGAGCCGGGCGGCTTTCGCACGGACTTTGCCGGCGCCTCCACCACGATCGAGGAAGGACGGCCGGACTATGACGCGGTGGTCGGCAAAGCCGCGCGGATGCAGCGCGCCTATAATGGCAATCAGCCCAATGATCCGCATAAGGGCGCTGCGGCGATCCTGGAGCTTGCCCGCATGGAGAACCCGCCGCTGCGCCTGCCGCTTGGTTCCGATGCTGTCGCGGCGATTGAAGCGTTCGACTACGATCGGCTTGCTGAGCTTCAACGCTGGCGGTCGCTGAGTGAGACAACCGGCTTCGATACCTGGAACCGATAAGCTTCCGCGCAGACCGTGCCTCTCTTCCGCTCAAATCAAATGACAGGTTTTAGGACGACAGGTTGTTCGGCTGAGGGGCCGGGACTGGCCGACTGCTGACCGGCATCTGTGACAGCGGTGCGCCCGCCGCGGTCGGGCAGCAGCGCCCTGCGTCTCCACCCCCGTTAGAGTGCATCTTCACCCGTTCAAACGAGTCCGTTTGAACGGGATCTGTTCTAGTGTCCTGATTCCGAAATTCGCAAGCGAATTTTGGAATCGAAAGGACAATAGAATCAATATTTTAGTGGCCTGCTGGTCCGAAAAATTCTCATAAGAATTTCTCGGGCAGGACACTAGGCGAACCGTCGCAGGTCCAGCGTGCGCGGCTGCTCCAGCGAGCGGGCGGGTACGGGGGCCGCCATGGGGCCCACCGTGTGGCCGAACGGGAAGAAGCGCGTGCGGCGCCGGGCCTCGGCCTCGTTCGCGTTCACCGGCCGGGTTTCGTAATTGCGGCCGCCCGGGTGTGCGACATGGTAGGTCAGGCCGCCGATGCTGCGGCCGGTCCAGCCGTCATACACGTCGAAGACAAGCGGTGACTGCGCGCCCACGGTCGGGTGCAGGGCGCTGGGCGGGTTCCAGGCCTTGAAGCGTACCCCGCCGACATATTCGCCCTGCCGGTCGGTGCGGGTCAGCGGTATGCCCACGCCGTTGCAGGCCAGCACGTAGCGTTCGTCCACCCAGCCCGAGACGCGGACCTGCACCCGCTCGGCGGAACTGTCGACATAGCGGACGGTGCCGCCCGAGCCGGGTTCCTCGGCCAGGGTGTGCCATGGTTCCAGCGCGTGGCGCAGTTCCAGCGTCATGCCCAGCAGCGGGATCGTGCCGATTTCGGGGAAGCGGAATTCGAAATGCGGCGCGAACCAAGCCGCGTCCAGCGGCGCGCCCAGCGCGCGCAGTTCGGCGATCGCGTCCTCGAAATCCTGGCGGACGAAATGCGGCAGCATGAAATC
The DNA here is from genome assembly GCF_013376155.1 of Nguyenibacter vanlangensis. Classification (GTDB taxonomy): domain Bacteria; phylum Pseudomonadota; class Alphaproteobacteria; order Acetobacterales; family Acetobacteraceae; genus Gluconacetobacter; species Gluconacetobacter vanlangensis. The sequence continues at coordinate 1,101 of NZ_JABXXP010000031.1, read as the reverse complement.
GTCATGCAGGCGGGTGCCCCAGCGGACCAGGCGCCGGTCATAGGGCTGGTTCCAGAAGGCCGCCACCGCCGCGCGCATCAGCAGCATCTGTGCCGCCGCCATCTGGTGATGGGGCGGCATTTCGAAGGCGCGATATTCCACCAGCCCCAGCCGGCCGGAGCTGCTTTCGGGGGCATAGAGCTTGTCGATGCAGAATTCGGTGCGGTGGGTGTTGCCCGTCATGTCCGCCAGCAGGTTGCGGAACAGCCGGTCGGTCAGCCAGGGCGGCGTCGGCTGGTCGGGCCGCACCTGCGCGAAGGCGATTTCCAGTTCCGCGACGCTGTCGCCGCGGGCCTCGTCCACCCGGGGGTGCTGCGAGGACGGGCCGATGAATAGCCCGCTGAACAAATAGGACAGCGCGGGATGGTTGTGCCAGAAGCCCAGCAGCGATTTCAGCAGGTCGGGCCGGCGCAGGAACGGGCTGTCGGCGGCGCGGGTGGCGCCCATGACCACGTGATTGCCGCCGCCGGTGCCGACATGCCGCCCGTCGACCATGAATTTCTCGGCCACCAGCCCGACCTGCCGCGCCTGTTCGTACAGCTCCTGGCTGCGGGTGACGTGCTCGTCCCAACTGGCGGCGGGGTGGACATTCACCTCGATCACCCCGGGATCCGGCGTGATCGAGAAATTCAGCAGGCGCGGGTCGCGCGGCGGCTGGTAGCCTTCCAGCATCACCTTGCGGCCGAAGGCGCGGGCCGTGTCCTCGATCGCCGCGCAGAGATCCAGCCAGTCCTCGGCCGCGTAGAGGGGCGGGAAGAAGACGTGCAGGATGCCGCCCCGGGCCTCGACCGCGAGGGCGGTCCGCACCAGTTCGGGCTCTTCGCGGCCGACCGCGACCAGATGCTCGGCGATCGCGCGGTCCAGGCCGATCCGGCCGCCACCGGGATGAGGGGGCAGGGCGGGTAGGTCGGACAGTTCGGGTTCAGCCCCGTCCGGAATGCTGCCCGGAATGCCCGGAATATTGCCCGGAACATTGCTGGGAACGCCCTGGCGCATCCATTCCGGCGGGCCGTTGCCGGCCGGTCCGGCCCGGCGGGCCAGGCCCGGATGGGGCGGCAGCGG
>NZ_JABXXP010000030.1 GCF_013376155.1 Nguyenibacter vanlangensis | reverse complement strand
TGCCGCTGTTCGGTCGTGCCCGCGCCACCGGCGGCGAGGTTGCGGTAGCGGTCCTCATCCTGCCGCGCGAAGGCCAGTTGGGCATCGTCCGCCTGCACCGACGCCTGGGCGGCGGCGATCAGCGCGTCCTGCCGGACAAAGGCGGCTTGAAGGTCGGCGATGTCGGCGCGCGCAGCAATGACATTGCCCTGGGCCACCCTGAGCGCGGCACGGTAATCGTCGTCCTCGATATGGGCCAGCACGTCGCCCGTGCGGACACGTTCGTTGTCCTGCGCCGTCACGGCATCGATCCGGCCGCCGACCTTGGGTGCGACGACCGACGAATAGGCCGCGACATAGGCGTCGTTCGTCGAGACCCGCGCCCCGTCCCCGAGCACGAGGCGGTCGCCGCCCCAGGCTGCCGCGCCCAGCACGACCACCCCGGCCGCGAGAAGCAGCCCTTTCGATGTTCCGTTCATGGATACTCCCTCTGGCGGCCCCTGCGGCCGCATCGTCTTTCGCAGGATGCGGGGGACCGTCAGGTCAGCGTCAGGTCGATCGCGACGGTCGGCGCCGGCAGGTCGCCCTCGCCCCGATTGCGCAGCGTCCATTTCCGGTCCGCCACGCTGGCGTGTCTATCCGGCGATCGGATATCGAGGCGCCGCGGCACGCGCGTCGCCGGATGCAAGTCGGTCTTCATATCACTCCCATGTCGGGCATCTTCGGACCCGAATCAACGCGCCGGCGCGCTGGCCGAGGGCGCCCGCGGCGGATAGACCCGCTGGGGCAGAATCATGTTGAGGACGAACAGCGCGGCGCAGACGCCGATCATGATCGTATAGATATCCGCGCAGGCCAGGATCAGCGCCTGCTCCGATACGGCCCCATGCATCAGGATCGTCATGTTCCATTCCAGCCGCGCGGGATCGGCGATATGCGGCGCCAGCAAGCCCTGCGCCGGGTCGCCCCAGGGCTGCAGGGCGTTGTGGTTGTAGCCATACGTATCCAGCAGCATGGTGGAATGATATTGCTCGCGCCGCCGCAGCAGAGCGGAGATCACGCCCGCCGCGATGGCATTGGCCAACCCCTTGGTCATGTTGAACATGCCGGAAATGAACGGCCCGTCCGCCGGCCCGAGCCCCATCGTCGCCAGCATCAGGATCGCGATGACCATCATCGGCTCGCTGGCAACCTGCAACAACTGCACGATATAGAAATTCTCGCGCACCCAGTCGGAGTCGACCCACGTGCCGAGCCAGTACGACAGGCCCTGGATCGCCAGCCCAGCCATCAGCACGTGGCGGCAATCCACCCGGCGGATGTTGCACAGGGCCGAGACCAGCGGCAGCGCCAACAGTTGCGGGATCGCCAGGATCAGGGCGACCGGTGCGATCTGGATCGGACGGTAGCCGCGGATTTCCTCGAGATAGACGGTCGGAATCTCCATCGTGACCGCGCCCAGTATCAGCACGGCCGCCAGAGTCAGCAGCGCGTCCGTCACGTTGCGCTGCTTGAGCAACTGGATGCGGAAGAACGGCACCGGGTGGAACCATTCATTGATGATGAACAGCGCGAACAGGAACCCGCCGCCGAAGAACAGATGGGTGATCAGCGGCGAGCGGAACCAGTCCAGCCGGTCCCCCTGCTCCAGCCCGATCACCAGCATGCAGATCGCGGGCAGGCCGGTCAGCAGGCCGCGCCAGTCGAACTGGCGGAAACGCTCCAGCCGGATCGGATCCTGGGGCAGCCCCCAGGCCACGCAGATCATGGAGATAAGGCACAGCGGGACGATCTGCCAGAACAGGAACGGCCAGCCGACATATTCGAACCAGAATCCCGCCAGCGGCGAACCGCCCAGGTTCGGCCCGAAGGTGGCGGTCAGGGCATAGGCGCCCAGACCGTAGATCTTGATGTTCGGCGGCAGGAAGCGCAGCGCCACCGTCATCAGCATGGGCGGCAGGCTGCCGCAGGCCAGCCCCTGCAGGCAGCGCAGCACCAGCAGCGACGCCAGGTTCGGCATGAAGGGCGCCGCCATCCCCAGCACGCCCACAAGGCCCGTCATCACGACGGTCAGGCGGCGGATCGAGAACGTCACCGAGCACCAGGGCGCGAAAGCCATCGCCGCGATGTTGAACGCCTCGAACAGGGCAGTGATCCAGGTGCCTTCATCATGGCCCAGATGAAATACGCCCCTGATATCCGCCAGCCCGGCCTCGGTGGTATGTTCGTTGAAGCCCGCCAGCAGGACCGCCAGCAGCACGCCGATCAGCCCGGTGGCCAGGCGTGGCCCGAAGACTGGCGCCTTGGGCGGCGCGGGCGGCGGAGGCTCGGGGCGCCCCACGCGGGGCGTTTCCACTGCAACGACTGGTGACGGCAGCGTCAGGTTATCGGCGTGGTCCACGGGACACCTCGCGGCGACATCGTTCGGGCATGCCGACAGTTTCGATTAAACGTCCCATGTTTGGGAACCATCAATTCTGAAATCGTTGGAAAGCAGATTTGAAACGGTCGCCCCATCAGATTCCGATTGCGACACGGCGGCGTCTCTGCCAGCTTCGGCCGGGATACGGTCCGGGCCGCGCATATTCATCCTATGATTCGGATTTTATGGCGCTTGTCGGAGGCCTGCCCGTATGGCGAAGGAGACCCTGATGGCAAACGTGGCGCGCGGCTACGATCTCAATCTTCTGCAGGCGATGAACGTACTCGTAGAGGAATCGAGCGTCACGGGGGCGGCGCAGCGGCTGCATGTCAGCGCCGCGACAATGAGCCGTACCCTGGCGCGCCTGCGCGAGACCTTCCATGACGCAATTCTGGTGCAGTCGGGGCGACATATGGTGCCGACGCCGCGCGCGCTGCAGATGCAGCCGCGCGTCAGCCAGATCCTCTCGGCCATCGGCGATCTGTATCGTCCGCGCGAAGCCCTGGATTTCACGGGGCTTAAACCGATATTCCGCATCCGCGCCACCGACGTCGTGATCGGTCCGTTTGCGGACGCTTTGCTGCGCGCCCTGCGTGCCGACTGTCCGGACACCACCCTCATCTTCACGGCGGAATCGAGCAACGACGACAGCGATTTCCTGCGCCAGGGCGGAGTCGACCTCTATATCGGGGCGACCGCCTTCCTGCGCCCCGAGATCATGCGCCAGACGCTTTTCGAAATCCACTTTCGCGGCGTCGTCCGCGCCGGCCACCCGATCCTGCTGGGCGACATAACGCCCCACACGCTGGTGGCCTATGACCATATCGCCGTCTCGCGCCGAGGCGCGCGACGCGGACCGATCGATGAGGTGCTGGCGGACCAGTACGGGCTCGAACGGAACGTGGCCCTCCTGCTGACATCCTTCTATGCGGCGCTCCAGGGCCTGTCGCGGACCGACCTGATTCTGCCGCTTCCGGACATCGTCGCGGACGGCGCTACGCTCGAGCGCCTCGGCCTCTACGCATTTCCGTTGCCGCTCGAACTGCCGCCTGTCTCGATATTCCAGGCCTGGCACCCGCGGCATGATACCGATCGGCTTCACCAGTGGCTGCGACGCAAGGTCGCGCAGGTACTGGCCCCGCGCCCGGTCCCGTTGCAACGCGCGGGGGGCTCCTCGGAAAGAAAAGCGTCCTGAGCCCGTCTCAGCGCAGATCTATTGCTTCCATGCCCGCGTCCGGCGCGCGGCCGCGGCCATTGGAAGGCACGTTTTTCTCAACCAGGCTGAAGGCGGCGATCAGAGGACGCAGGACCGCACGCGCAGCACGGGCGGCGTGCGCCACGTCTCCTGCTTCAATCGCGCGGAAGAGGCGCGCGTGCAGCCGCTGGCCGGGCTCGGCCACACCATGCTCGATCATGGCCGACCGTGCGGCCTCCTGGGCCATGCCCAGGAAATAGCGATAGAGCTGTATGAGCGCTCCGTTCCGGCTTGCCTCGACGATGGCCAGATGGAAGGCGGCATCGCATTTGAGGAACGCGTCCACGTTATCGGCGGCATTGCACTCACCCCGCGCCGTCAATGCACTTTCAATCCGCCTGAGATCTCGCGGCGACCGGCGCGACGCTGCGAGTCGCGCGCCTTCGATTTCGAGCATCGCGCGTAACTCGAAGTGGTCGCGCAGGCTCGACCGGCTGATCGTGCGCATCACGACGGCGGGGTCTTCGATCGATCGAACATATGTGCCGTCGCCCTGTCTGACCTCCAGGACGCCGGCATGAGAAAGCACCCGGATGGCCTCACGAACGGTATTTCGGCCGATCTGGAGCATGTTCCCCAGTTCGGCCTCGTTGGGGATGCGGCTCCCGACCGGCCACGTACCCGCGCCGATATGCTCGCGCAGGGCGTCAAGTGCGAAATCGACCAGAGACTGGCGTCTGGCGTGGGAAAGCGTCTCAGTACGTCGCATGATCTTATCCAGGGGCATGGCACAGTCATCCTATCGCCGGATGTTTCCTTGTCGATAGGTTAATAATTATTACGGTGACGGGACTATCAATCAAGCCGGGCACGCACCCGGGTCGCACAACGGGCTTACGGCTCGGCGGCTAACGGCGGATGCCGGGGAGCCGCATAATTCCGCCGGACAAGAAATCGGCGCACAGCCTGACGCGGGCAAGGGTCGCGCGCTCGGGCGCGATCAGCATGCTCAAGGGAACGGGGGTGAGCGTCCATGACGGCAGGAGGCGCATCAGGCGACCGTCGGCCAAGCAATCCTCGACCAGCCAGAGATGGGCCGGTCCGTAGCCGCGCCCGGCCAGCAATGCCTCGCGCAGGGCCAGTCCGTGATCGACGTTCAGGCGCGCGTGAAACGGCAAAATGGCAGGCTTTCCGGCCTTGCCCTGCAGGACCAACCGGTCTGAGCCCAGAACGCGCGAAAGCCGAACCCCGTCGCGTTCAGCAAGGTCCGCGGGCAGGCGTGGCACTCCAAACCGCTGGACCCACGCCGGCGCGGCGACCAGCACGCGCTCGCTGGTGCCCAGGGAGCGCAGCCGCATGGCGCTGTCCGTCAGCGGCCCCAGACGGATGGCGATATCCACGTCGTCCTGCACCAGGTCGACGCGGTCATCCGTCAGGTTGAACGCGATGCGGATGTCCGGCTGGGCGTCCTGGAAATCGAAGATGAACCGACCGACATGCAGGACGCCGAGCGCCGCCGTGCAGGAAATCCGGACCGATCCCGCCATCGACGTCCCTGTCGCATGCAGTTCCTGACGGGCCTGCTCGATGAGGCAGAGGACCTGCTGGCAATGGTTATAATAGCGGGTGCCTTCCTCGGTGAGCGACACGCGGCGGGTCGTGCGGCGCAGAAGCGCCACTCCCAAAGCGTCCTCGAGCTCCCGAAGATGGCGCGTCACGGTGGACTGCCCCGCGCCCGTCTCGCGCGCCACCGCGGAGAGACTGCCCCTCTCTACAATCCGCATGAATGTGCGCATCCGGTCGAGCGAGATGCCAGATTGTTCCATAATTCGGCATAGTCCTATCCGGTTGGACCATATGGGACAACGATACCATATCGCCTATTTTCTGGTCTGTGCAAACTGACTGGAGAAGAGGTACGCGCCCATGAATGTTCTGATCGTTTTCGCTCATCCGGAACGGCAATCCCTGAACGGGGCGTTGCTGGACGTCGCCGTACGCGAACTGGAGGCACAGGGACACAAGGTCCAGGTTTCGGATCTTTACACCATGCACTGGAAGGCCACGGTGGACCGCGACGATTTTCCCGGCCTGTCGTCCGACGCGTCGCTGAAGGTCTGGAAGGCCTCACATGACGGCTTCGCAGCGGGCGATCTGACGGAGGACGTCAAGGCCGAGCAGGAAAAGCTGCGCTGGGCCGATACGGTCATCCTGCAGTTCCCCCTCTGGTGGTTCGCCATGCCGGCCATCCTGAAAGGCTGGGTCGACCGCGTCTATGCCTCGGGCTTCGCCTATGGCGTCGGCGAGCATAGCGACAAACGCTGGGGCGACCGCTATGGCGAAGGCGTCATGGAAGGCAAGCGTGCCATGCTGATCGTCACGGCCGGCGGCTGGCCCGAGCATTATTCCGAACGCGGGATCAACGGCCCGATCGACGACCTGCTGTTCCCGATCAACCATGGGATCCTGTTCTACCCCGGCTTTACCGTGTTGCCGCCGTTCGTCGCCTACCGTGTCGATCGCCTCGACGACGCGAAGTTCGGCGTAGTCGCCGACCAACTGCGCGAGCGCATGCGCACTCTGGAGACAATCCGGCCGATCCCGTACCGCCGGCAGAATTACGGCGACTATCAGATTCCGACCATGGAGGTTCTGCCGGAGCTGGTTCCGCCGGGTGTCAAGGGCTTCGAGGTGCATCTCGCACCCGAACGCGACTGAGGAACGGAGCGTATTCGCCTGACGAAACGTCAGCGATAAAACGCTCAAAACGAGCCATCTCGGCTTGGTGGTGGGGCGGGCCTTACGGCCCGCTCTGATGCCGCGGAGATTGGATGCAGGCCGCAATCTATCGCGGCACGCAACAATTTTTCATATCAACATCGGAGAATGGGCTACGACCGCGCCGCTCCCTGCGGCCTGACATTCGCCAGTCATGCAAGGTCACCGAGCCCGTTTCGTATTCATCAGGACGAAGCTATTGCCTCAACAGCTTCGCTTGCCGAACGGCTTCGAACGGATCGCATCGTTTGCCGGCTCGGCGAACCCTCCCGAAGCGGACCATCTTGCAGTTCGGCGGCAGGATCGACATGTCCATGTGATGGAACAGTCGGATCTGTTCCGCATGCCCCCCATGCCTCCAGCGCGATAATGACCGGGTGCAGGGCTTCGCCATATTTCGTCAGGGCATACGTGACCCGCATCTGGGTAGTCATTTGGACGTCCCTGCCTATCAACCCGGCGTCTTCCATGTCGCGCAACTGGAGCGTCAGTACGCGGTGGGTGATTTTTGGCAGGCACCGGCGGAGGTCGTTAAAGCGCAAGGGGCCCCGCGTCATCAACGCGTAGAGAATGAGCCCCTTCCATTTGCCGCTGATCCGATCCAGCGCCACTTCGACATAATAGCCGGGCAGCTCGCCATGTGTGCGTTTATGATCCATCGGGCAGTCCTCCGGGGCAATACATCCATTCGATACCACACTCTATGGTTGCATGATAGTCGATCATTCGTCATGCAGATTGCATGAGACAGGGGAACAGCGGATACCAACACGCACTGGAAATCGCCATAGGATGCGCGCGCGAATTCAATTGTGAGACACGGCGAATAGCGCCGCAGGCATCTATGGAAATCTCATGAAAAACAACGATCTCTCGACGGTTTGGAAACATCAAAATAACCATGGAAAGATTTATTCGTTTTTCGCGGTAAGCGAACAATTTTTACCATCGAGTATTTCAGTCACTGTGCCATGGGAATGTTCAGCTTGCGTCCGAAGAACCTCATTGTACTCTCGCCAACCGGGTCACGACGCGGGGCATGCCCCATCCAAATCTCGCTCCCAGGGTCGAAACAGCGATCAATGTCGCTCCGATATATTGGACGACTGTCAAGCGGTGACCATAAACCAGATTATCACAAAGAATCGCCACGAGCGGGTATATAAATGTCAAGGAACTGATTGTTGCCGTACTCAGATGCGGGTAAGCATTAAACATTAACGCGTAACATAGGCCTGTAAGGATCACACCGGCACCAATAACCCATCCCCACGCCGACCAACCGGGTAGATGACTATAGCGCGCGAACGGCGCCAAAAGTGCGGCACCAGCTATCAATTGCCAGAATGTCGTGATTTCTGCGCACTGATTGCGGATGCTCTTGGTCACGAGAGTGATGAGCGCGTAGGCAGCGGCGGCCAGTAACGCAAGCATCACTCCGATCAGAGCATGATCCCCGACAGGCATTCCTTTGGAGAGAAACCCGCTGGACAGGGCCACACCGATAAAAGCCGCCACAATCCACAAGATTTGCAAGCGTGTTATTTTTTCCTTGAAGAAAAAAGCACCAGCGATAATAACAAAAAAAGGTTGAATATGATAAACTATTGTCGCTGTTGCAATTGATGTCAGACCATAGGCGGTAAAAAATAAAGTCCAGGAACATACTATAAGTGCGCCGCATGCCACGGCTGCAATGATACCGCGCGTATGAAAATGAAAAAACAAGCCATGAATCAGGCACCAAATGCCGATGGATATAGCACCGAACACACAACGCCAGAATACGAAATTGATCGGATCAAGCGTGCTTTGGACGACGCAGACACCAATCGTTCCTGACAATGCCATTGCGACGGCAAGTTGAAGGGCAGGGGATCGCATAACCCTTTTCCTTTACTCTATGCATCAGCCATTGCGACTTTTTTCGTGTCGGCAAGAGCGACGGTCGGGGCAACTGTCGGAGGACTTGGAATATTGAGATTCAGAGGAAATTCCAAATGAGGATTAAATGAATCGTAGGGGTACGAGATATGTCCCTTTGTCGCCGGTTTACGCGTGAAGAAAATGATTACGTCCCGTGTGGCCCGCAACCTGGGATCGACAGCACGCACCGGAGAAAGACTGTGCTTTCTTTCGTGATCGACGATCAGGACGGTATCCAGAAATTTCTTGTGCTGAAATTTTCCGCGCACGAAAACAGGATTTGTTTCATTCCATCGTTTCGCATTATCCTCGCGCATATCGTGTATAAAGGTCTCGGCACTGTCATCCGTCATATTATGACTTCCCAACAGAGAGGTCATAGTATGGTCAACGCCGTCGCTATGAACTCCTTCGAGCGCAGGCTCCCCCAGCACGTCGGGTGTCGTGATCGTTCGCGTGGGGAAAACAGTCGAAACCCATTTTGCAGAGGACATGTCCAAATTTGGTCGCGGCGAAACATATACGTCGCGGATAATAAAATACTTAAAGAACAGAAGGGCATGGAAAGCTTTATTCAGCTGAAGATTGTCTCCAATCCCTCGAAATCTTCGCAATTTTCCGGAATCATGGCGAACGAAGTCCTCCTTTACCGAAAGAACGAACGGTTGAAACTCAAGCCGGCTTATACTGCCTTGATCTGAATCAAGGCAGAAACGCGCGCCGTTTGTTTCACGAAAAGGAAGTGTCGGGTCCGGAGCCAGATGATCGCCCACCGTTTTTAGGGCATCGAAATCTTTATCCCTGACACCAAATTCTTCGAGAACGCGAATCATGTCACGACCGTCAATGGTAACAAAACGGTCCTTCAGATAAGATTCATGTATGTCACGCAGTAATCCGTTCAATCTCATTCTATGCATGCCCAAAATTTTTCTCCATCATCATTAAAAAAATGAAGCGACACAACGAGGCTAGAACATCTTTATCCGGTCAGATAGAATCATCTGATCAGATAAGGATGCTCGTTGAAACACGAGAGCCATGTCCATGAACCCCGTGTCCATGAACCGATGTGAACGGATATAGCTCCCAGACCGTTCGCAATACGGGAAATGCCCACGCGACCCCTCGTGCTGCAACATGGGTTGTGCCCTGCACGTCACGCTGAAACCCCAACGCGGCCATTTCCGGGAGAGGCTGCGTCGACGGTCCAGCCAACTGATCAACGCCGTTCAACCGCCGGGAACTCCACGATATCCCTTTCCCAATGTCTCAATTCGTATGATGTATTGAAAAATTAGAGAAACGATAATTTGACGTGGGTTGCATTAGGAATCATGATGCCAGAATGATACGTACGCTCGACCTTCTGCTGATTCGCACCTTCGTCACCGTGGCGGACCATGCCAGCATGACGAGCGCGGCGAACAAGCTGCATTTGACCCAGGGAGCCGTCAGCCAGCATGTCCGGCGATTGGAGGACCAATTGGGGCGGCCTCTGTTTGAGCGTGCGCGTGGCGGTCTGAGACTCACGCCCGTGGGAGAACGGCTGCTGGGCAAGGCCCGATACCTTCTTGCCCTCAACGATGAGATCTGGAGCGATTTGGATGAGCATGCCCTCAAGGGAACGGTGCGTTTCGGCGTACCCCCTGACCTTATAGGTACCAGCATCGCACCCATCCTGAAGTCGTTTTCCGAAACTTATCCCCAGGTCGAGTTGTCCCTAGCTTGCTCGGCATCTCCGGACCTGAAAGATTGTCTCAGGAGAGGAGAATTGGACCTCGCCGTCATCGAGGAGCCGGCAGGACAGGAGACAGGAGAATGCCTGACTGTCGACAGGCTGGTCTGGGTGGGTGCCCGAGACGGCCAAGCCTTCCGCCGCCGCCCCCTCCCCGTCTCCATGGTGTCGCCCACCTGCGCCTTTCGCCCCGTCATGCTGGACGCCCTGCATAGAAGTGACGTACCTTGGCGAAGCGCCTTTGAAACCGGCAGTATCGAGGCCGCGGCGACAACGGTCCGTGCGGATCTGGCCGTAACCCCATGGTTGCTCTCTACCGTTCCGGCAGATCTTGGGATCCTGACGGAGGCGAACCTACCCGATCTGGGCTCCTTCGCGATTACGCTCCATCTGGCAGGACAAACCATGTCGCCAGCCGCAACCGAGCTTGCCCGCTCGATTCGAATGCGGTTCCTGGCGTTTCGACAAGCGGCGTGAGGCTCCGGGAAGAGGAGAGCCACTTTCAGGCTGAGAGCGAATGCACGAAATAAGCGCGCCAGGACGCGTTGCTCGCCTTGTTCACTGCCCCAGTGCCAGGACGTGCCCGGCGAGATGCACGGCGCGTTTGGAAAGCGACGTAGGGACAAAACGCGAACATACCCAGGGCGAAGTGCTCAGGCGTGTCGGTATCAGGTCTTGCATGGGCGGCATGCACATATGCGGCGCACTGTTGCGGGTCTCGGCGCCGAGCAGGCCATCAAGTACCGTCAAGCACCGCGACGCCGTGGCATCCCGCCATGCGCCGTCACATCGGCGTGGCATACTTGCTGGACGATGGAAGAACATGCTTGGAATGTCACGGAAGCACCGTCGAACGGCCGGTACCGAGATCCGTGCCATTGTCGGTTTTTGCGGTTAATGGGCAAGGACGTTCATCATTGAGCAACGACGACGCCGTCTTTCTCGCACGCCTGAATGCGATGACCCAAATCGTCACCGCTCATATGGCAACAACGAAAATCGAGACCGACAGAGTCCCGGAATTCATCCAACGGGTGTACGCATCGATCCCAACACGACAAGCTGACCCCAGCCCCGCCGTTTCACTGCGGGAATACGATACCGCGACGGACAAAGAGCGACCGGCCAGGCGGGAAGCCGCCTGGGAGCCCACGATCTCCGCACCCGCGAGCGCACGGCCCGAAGGGTCGGATGCGCCCGTTCCGGCAGTACCGATCCAAGCCTCGGTCTTTCCGGATTACATTATCTGCCTCGAGGACGGGAGGAAGCTCAAATCCCTTAAACGCCATCTGATGTCGGCCTTCGGCATGACGCTCGCCGCCTACAGGGCGAAATGGGGGCTTCCCGAAGAATATCCCACGGTGGCGCCGAACTTCGCCGCCCGGCGCCGCGAGGTGGCGCAGGCTATCGGACTTGGCCGGCGCTCGTCAATCGCTGCACCCGTTGCATCGGTACCTCCGGAAGAATCCCGGGTTGTCGAAGCGACCGATTACGGATCTATCGGAAGAACCGCACGGCAACGTCCGCAGCAGGACGAATACAGCCTCCTGCGTGCATTGAAGGTGTCCTGACAGCACAGTCGGCCATCGTAAACTGGAGCTACCACCCCGTGGTGCTCCGTGACGGCACGAGCTCGGCAGAGAGCGCAGTTTCGGCCATGTTCCACGCAATGTCCGCCGCATCTTTCTCACCCAGAAGCTGAGCCGAAACGACCGCCCCGTCCAGAAGGCAGATGATCTGGCGCGCCAGGTGCTCCGAGCGGCTCTCCGGCACGCCGATCGCCTCGACCAACGCGCGCACGGCATTGCGGAGACTGAGCTTCTGCACTTCGGACAGCCGAATGATTTCAGGATGCTCGCCCTTGTACTCCCTGGCAGCGAGGGGGAACATGCAGCCGGCGAAGTCCGGTTGAGCGAACCACGCCGTGTGCCAATCGAACACGGCCTTCAGGCGATCGCGCGGGTCCTGTCGCGCGTTGACGGCGGCCGCCAGCGACGCCTCGATCTGTACGATACGGTTTTCCAAAACCTCGGTCACCAGGTTTTCCTTGCCGCCAAAATGGCGGTAGAGCGTCGATTTGGTCACCTTGGCTTCCCGAGCGATGTCCTCGACGCTGACATCATGAAAGCCCGACCGCGCGAACAATGTGTCAGCCGTGTCGAGGAGCAGCGCATGATTGTCCGGACGCCGGCGGCGGATCTCAACCTGGGACTGTAGCACGTCGAAAGACCTCACATTCTCGGCGGCGGCTTTCACCGCGCAAGGTGAGAACCTCTCCTCCATCGCCCGGTCTGGAAAAGAATGAAGCCACAGTCCCAAGGGGGCCTCAAGTAAAATGTCGTAAACCTGTCATTACCGTCGCGCGAAGGCAGCATGGTTTCCAACGGGTGCGCCCGCTGACACCGGGTTACCCCGTCGCGCCACGCATCACGACAGCATGAAGCAAGTCTGGAATTGCGGTCCCTCAAGATCCGCAGCCGAGCCATCGACTTCGCAGGGCGAGAGTAACCCTTTGAACCCAAAAATTCACGACAGACAACAAGAGAGTAATATAAACCCAATAAATCATTTTAATATTTCTTATGGGATCGTTTTCAATAAGTCATGAAACGCCCGGTTGCGGTGCCCTCGCTGGACTGAATATAATTTAATTAAGTGATTTCGAACCTCAATTCGCGTCAATAAAACGCTTAGGACACGTGATGTCGTCAGCCGGCAATTCCCCCTGCCCTAAAAATGTCTCCAGCATGTATCCCGAACTCATGGGGGCGGTATGCTGCACCATCCTGCTGACGATCGGGGGACACAGGGCGAACGCGGCACCAGAGGGGGCGCGGTCGCAGAAACAAGACGCGACGTCCGTACATCCGTCTTCTCCAACGTCCATGGGCGGCGCGCGCAAGCCCCCGCCGGGGAAGGCGCGGGCGCAGGTCGCCGAAACCGTATCGGTCACGGGCCTGTCGCGGAGCGCGCGGCGCACGAAGGAATTGCAGAAAACGCCGTCGTCCACTTCGCTCCTGACGGACCAGACACTGGAACGGCTTGGCGTGCAGAACACCCGGCAACTGGCCCGCCTGACGCCGAACCTGTATGTGCCCAACAGCATGCCCGGATATTCGGTCAACAACTACTTCATTCGCGGCATCGGTGAAATCGACCCCCAGGGGGAGCCGTCGGTCGGCACCTATATCGACGGCGTCTATCTGCCGCGCAACATGGGCACCATGCAGGAGCTTCTCGACGTGGGGGACATCGAGGTCGATCGCGGCCCGGTCGTCTTTGCCGGGCACCAATCCGAAGGCGGCGGCATCAGGATCAATACGCTGACACCGACCAACCAGCGCCATGCCGTCCTTCAGACGGGCTATGGCACCTATAACGAATATCAGATCGGCGCGCTGGCCAGCGGCGCGATCGTCCGCGACAAGGTCTATGCGAGCATCGCGTTCGGACGCCACGCCCGCGGCGGGATCGACCATAATTATACGGTCGGCAAGGACACGAACACGATCGACTACACACAGGCGCGGGGGAAGCTGCGTTTTACGCCCAACGACGCCCTGGACATCACGCTGGCCTTCGACGGCACGGCGGATGGCGGCACGAACCGCGGGGTCGGCAATCTGCTCAATCCCTATATCTACGGAAACTACAATCGGGCCTTCCCCAAGAACAACTACAGCGAGGCCGGATTTACGGGAAACATTCGCTATGCCCTTTCGCCGCACCTGTTCCTTTACGCGACGACCGGGATACGCGGCTACGACGACAAGGGCATGTACGATAACTATGGAGACTATTATTCCCGCGCCAGCCAGAACCTGTATTACCGCGACCGCATGTATTCGCAAGAGCTGCGCCTGCATGGCGAATATTCAAAACTGACCTTCAGTGCCGGCGCGTATTTCATGTACGAAAATTGGTTCACGCAGCGTTGGGCCAATAACGCCACCAGTTACAACACCGCCCCCAACGTGCTGACGCAACCGGTACTGGCCATCATCAACCAAATCAATCGCAACTGGGCCGTCTATGGCGACGTCAGTTACCACATTGCACCGAAACTGACATTTACGGCGGGACTACGCTTCAACTGGGAAGATCACGACAATGCCGAATCGCTGTATTATCTGGAGCCCGGCAATCATCTGGCCGGCCCCGCCGCCGCGCTGGCGGCCCTCAACTGGGGGG
This sequence comes from Nguyenibacter vanlangensis, assembly GCF_013376155.1. Lineage (GTDB taxonomy): Bacteria > Pseudomonadota > Alphaproteobacteria > Acetobacterales > Acetobacteraceae > Gluconacetobacter > Gluconacetobacter vanlangensis. The sequence goes on along the minus strand of NZ_JABXXP010000030.1, from coordinate 1,044 downwards.
CACCCAGTTCGCTGGCCTGGCGGGTCACCGCGCGCGACAACTGGATTCAACTGCTTCCCAAAGGTGTCCTGAACTGGCAGGCCCTGCCGAACGTGATGACCTATCTATCGATTTCGCAAGGCGGAAAGTCGGGTGGATTCGATTTCCGCGCCCAGACGCCGACCGCGCTGGGCAGCCTTCAGGCGACCACGCCGTATAATCCCGAAATCGTGACGACGTACGAAATCGGCGTCAAGACGGATCCAATTCCCGGTCGCGTACGCGTCAACGGCGCGTTGTTCTGGAATCAGTTCGACAATATCCAGTTGACCGTCACCGACCCGTCGAACGGGCTGTCACATCGCTTCAACGCCGGCACGGGACATTCCGCCGGCGCCGAAATCGAAACCACGGCACAGATCACACCAGACCTTTCCCTGCGCTATACCGCATCCTACCTTTACGCCGTACTCGACACATTCAACGGGATCGTCAGCAGGACGATTCTGGCCAGCGGACAGATATACAACAACACGCCCTATGCTGGCGCGCCGCTTCCCTATTCCCCACGATTCCAGACGATGGGGGCGCTGACCTATCATATCCCGCTCGATCTGCCTGGACGTTTCGAGATCGGCGCCGACGTGTCCTTCCAGTCGGCGGCTTATGTCAGTTCGGCCATCAACCCGCAGACGCGCATCCCGCCGCAGACCTATGTCAACGCCATGGCCGACTGGACCAGCCCGAACAAACGCTGGACCGTCCAGGCGATGGGGCGCAACCTGCTGGATCGCCGCTATCTGCAAAGCGAGACGCTTTTCCAGTCCGGCGGCAAACCCATTTATGAAGGGGCCTATTTTTCGGACCCGCGCACGGTCTTCGTGTCTGCGAAGCTGACATTCTGATCCGGCGCAGAAGATCATGAAACGGTTTTTTTTCCTGGCGACAAGCGCCAGCGCCGTCACCATGATGCTCATGCTTCTGAACCATGCGGGCCAGGCCGCCTACGCGGCGGAGCCTGCGACGCGCAAGGCGACGACAGCCCCAGCTCGGCCGGCCGCGCCG
>NZ_JABXXP010000029.1 GCF_013376155.1 Nguyenibacter vanlangensis | reverse complement strand
CGGGGGCGCGCGATTCCCTGCTGCGTGCCGAAGGACGCCATGAGCAGGCCGAGGCGATCCTGGCGCAATTGCTGGCCGATACGCCGGAACCGCCCGGTATCGTGCCGCCCGACCTGACCGAAGCCGCCGAGACGAGCCTGCGCCGCAAGATCGCGCGCCTGACGCGCGAGCGCGAGGAGATGGGGCCGGTCAATCTGCGTGCCGAACTGGAGGCCGACGAGGCGGAAAGCCGCATTACCACCATCCGCAACGAGAAGGACGAGCTGGAGTCGGCGATCGCGAGGCTGCGCGGTTCGATCGGCGCGCTGAACCGGGAGGGGCGCGAGCGGCTGCTGGCGGTCTTTACCGAGGTGGACCAGCATTTCCAGTCGCTGTTCGCGCGCATGTTCAATGGCGGGCGGGCGCATCTGGGCATGGTCGGCAATGACGACCCGCTGCAGGCAGGGCTGGAGATCTATGCCCAGCCGCCGGGCAAGAAGCTGGCGACGCTGTCGCTGCTGTCGGGCGGCGAGCAGGCGCTGACGGCCCTGTCGCTGATCTTTGCGGTGTTTCGCTGCAATCCGGCGCCGATCTGCGTGCTGGACGAAGTCGACGCGCCGCTGGACGATGCCAATGTCGGGCGGTTCTGTGCCCTGCTGTCCGACATGGCGGCCGAGGCGGGAACGCGTTTCCTGGTGGTGACGCATCATCAACTGACCATGGCGCACATGGACCGGCTGTATGGCGTGACCATGCAGGAGCGCGGGGTCAGCCGGGTGCTGTCGGTCAATCTGGACCATGCCGCCACCATGGCGGGACAGTCGCGCGCCGACCTGAACATGTAGGCGGATCGTTCGGGAGAAGAGCGTTCGGACGCCCCGGCCGCTTCAGCGTGGCGCGGCCGGGGACCGTCGGGTCAGGCGGGCAGCATCGAGCCGGTTTCGATGAAGCGCTGATGCCAGGAGAGGGATTCGTCCAGCAGGTGCGGCGACTGCCGGCCATAGGAGCCTTCACGCGCGCGGCGAAAATAGTCCAGCAGCATCGGCCGGTAGTCCGGGTGGGCGCAGTTGCGGATGATGGTCTCGGCGCGTTGCCTGGGGGAAAGGCCGCGCAGGTCGGCCAGCCCCTGTTCGGTGACCAGGATCTGGGAGTCCTGGGTGATGTGGTCGACATGCGACGCCATGGGCACGATGGCCGAGATCCGGCCGTGCTTGGCGGTCGATGGCGTCATGAAGACCGACAGGTAGCTGTTGCGCGCGAAATCACCCGAGCCGCCGATTCCGTTCTGGATGTGCGAGCCCATGATCTGGGTCGAATTGACGTTGCCGTAGATGTCGGATTCGATGAGTCCGTTCATCGCGATGCATCCCAGGCGGCGGACCAACTCGGGATGGTTGCTGATTTCCTGCTGGCGCAGGATGATCTTCGTGCGGAATTCGCGCATCCGGGCATTCAGGGCCTCGGCGGCCCCGGGGCTGAGGGAGAAGGCGGTGGCCGAGGCGACGCGCATCTTGCCGGATTCCAGCATGCCCAGCATGCCGTCCTGAATGACCTCGGTAAACGCCGTCAGGTTTTCGAAGGGGCCGTCATCCAGCCCGGCCATCACCGCGTTGGCCACGTTGCCCACCCCCGATTGCAGGGGCAGCAGGGAGGGCGGCAGGCGGCCGCGCGCGACCTCGTGCCGGAAGAATTCCATCAGGTGGCCGGCGATCGCCCGCGCGGCGTCGTCGGGCGGGGCGAAGGGGGCGTTGCGGTCGGGCGCGAAGGTTTCGACCACGGCCACGACTTTCGCCGGGTCGACGCGCAGGGTCGTCTGCCCGATCCGGTCGTCGGGCCGCACCAGAGGGATCGGTTGGCGTTCGGGCGGCAGGGCGGTGCCGTACCAGATGTCGTGCATGCCTTCGAGCGCCGCGTCCTGCCAGCTATTGACCTCGATGATCACCTGGCGGGCCGTGTCCAGCCAGGTCTTGTTGTTGCCGACCGAGGAAGACGGGACGATCGTGCCGTCCTCGCGGATCGCGACGGCCTCGATCACCGCGACGTCCATCCGGCCGAAAAAACCCTGCCAGGTCATGGGCGCCACGTGGCTGAGATGCATGTCCAGATAATCGACCGCGCCCGCGTTGATCAGGCCGCGCAGGACGGGGTCGGAATTATAGGGCATGCGGAAGGCGATGCCGTCGGCCCGGGCCAGGGCGCCATCCAGTTCGGGCCCGGTGGATGCGCCGGTGAGCAGGCGGATGCGGAAGGGGTTTTCCCCCGCTTTTTCAACTCCGGCCCTTTCGGCTTCGGTCCATTCGGCTCCGGTCTTTTTCTCGGCCTCGATGATCGCGGCCAGCGCTTGCGGCACGGCCTTGGGATATCCCGAGCCGGTAAAGCCGCTCATGCCCACCATGGCACCGGGGCGGATGAAGGAGGCCGCCTGTTCGGCCGACGTCACCTTGGCCCGAAAGGCCGTGCTACGGATCCGGCTGTGATCGATCATGGACGCGTTTCCCCTAGTCTTTCTGCAGTACTTTCCGCTGCAGTTCTTTCTGCTGCTGTCTTCCTGCCGTTCGGCATGGCGGCCGGGTCCGCACCCGGTCCGACGCGCCATCTGTTCTTTTTCACGGCGGAGCCGTCACAACAAAAGACTGTTATGAGTCGGCGATGTTTTTAAAGGAAAAACATGACGGCCCGGGCGGCATGCCGGCGGTCCGGCGGTCCGATCCCCCGTCCGGACGCCATGCGCGCGGGCGGGTCCGCATGGCGGATCCGGAACCCGGATTTTTTACATTCTTAGATATTTACGAATGTTTTTAAATACCACCCATCCGCCCGCCATGCGGTCCGTGCACGTGCTCGCCGCATGTCCGGCCCTTGGGCCCGGTCACGTTTCCATATCCGGATCCGGTGCCGCGCGATGCCGCCGCGCGGCGGAAATGGCAGGATGTGAAAGACAGATATCCGGATTCCGAAATATTCATGGACAGGGACGGAGGGTCTCTGGAAGAGGGTCAAGGGGTGCGAAGAACGATCGGGGCATGGCGAAATGCGGAATGCGCCCCATATTCATGAACAATCATCCGGCCCTCTTTTTCCGCTGCCCCCCTGATCCTGCTGCCACCTGACGGACATGCCCCCGAACCAGCCCGCACCATCGTCCAGCCACGCCGAAAGGGCGGTTCCATCCGCCGGGCCGGCGCATGATCCCTCGGCGCATGATCCGCTGGCCATCGCCGCCGGCCGGCTGGCGCTTGAGCGGCTGATCGCCGGGCGGCCGATTCGGGTCGTGGGGGATGTGCATGGCGACCTGCGGGCGTTCGAGCATGCGGCGGCGACGGACCATTTCGTCATCCAACTGGGTGACCTGGTGGATCATGGCCCGGACAGCGCTGGCGTCTTCCGCGTGATGCAGCGTCTGCTGGACGAACGGCGGGGGCTGTTCATCCTGGGCAATCACGACCGCAAGCTGGCGCGCGCCCTGGCGGGGCACAAGATGCGCCATGACGAGCCCCTGACCCAGACGCTGCGGCAATTGCGCGCGCCGGAAAACGCCGACGTGCGCGGCCGGGCGCTGGACGACATCGCGCATGCGCCGGCCTGGGTCGTGCTGGGACGGCGGATCTTCGTCCATGGCGGGTTCCATACCCGGATGCTGAGCGAGGCGCCGCCGCCCGCGCTGGGCGCCGTGACGCCGGTGATGTCGCGCGCCCTGTTCGGCGAGACCACCGGACGCATGCAGAAGGACGGCTATCCCGAGCGGCGGCTGAACTGGGTGGACCATATCCCGGCCGGCTATACCGTCTATTGCGGACATGACAGGCGTTCGACCGATGGGCGCCCGTGGGTGCGCGCCGGCCGCGCGGGCGGCACGTCGGTCTTCGTCGATACGGGGGCCGGAAAAGGCGGGCACCTGGCGTGGATCGATTTGCCCGCGGAGACATGAATGCCTGTATAACGGCATGATCGACAGACAGGAGCATGTTTACGTGAACGACAGGACCGCCGGCGCCACGACCCTGCCGACCGAGGATGCCGACCAGCAGGCCAGGCAGAGCCTGCTGGCCCTGCGTCAGAGCATCGACAATATCGACGCCGCGCTGATCTACATGCTGGCCGAGCGGTTTCGCCATACCAAGGCGGTGGGCGAACTGAAGGCACGGCACAACATGCCCCCCGCCGACCCGGCCCGCGAGGCCGACCAGGTACGCCGGCTGCGCGACCTGGCGGGCGCGGCGCGGCTGGACCCGGATTTCGCCGAGAAGTTCCTGGCCTTCATCATCAAGGAAGTCATCCGCCATCACGAGGCCATCGCGCGCCAATCAGGTAACGGGGCAGGTACGAACGGGCAGGCATGAACGGAGCAGGCTGATGCAGGGCGATGGCCATGATGATCAGGATGACGATCTGGCGCGCACGCTGGTGCTGATGCGCCATGCGGAAGCCGCCCGCGACGAGCATGGCGCGAAGGGGGACCTTGCCCGCCCGCTGACCCCGGCCGGGCGCCGGGACGCCCATGTGCGGGGAACACAACTGCGCGATATCGGTTTCGTGCCCGATCTGGTCCTGGTCAGCCCGGCGGTGCGCTCGGCCGAGACCTATGACGCGCTGGGGCCGCTTTCGGCCGGCCCGGCGCCCCTGCGGCGGACGGAGGCCGGGCTGTACGAGAACGGCCCGGACGGCATTCTGGAGGTGCTGCGCCTGGCCCCGGAAAAAGCAAGGAACATCATCGTCGTAGGCCATAATCCCGACCTGTACCAACTGGTTCTGGACCTGGCGGGCAAGTCGGTCGACGATCCGGACAAGGCCGTTCTTGCCCGCGGTTTTCCAACCCTGGCGACGGTGTTCTTCGGCGTGCGCGGCCCGTGGCACAAGCTGAAGCGCAAGAGGGTCAGCCTGACCCGGGTGCTATGCGATTGACGGCGTGAAGCCCCCCGCGGGGCGGAGTTGCCACAAAGATCGTTTCGTCTTTATCTCGGCGCACGCCTGCCGCACCGAGGCCGGTACGATCCCGGGAAAAACCCGGGTGAACGGCCGCCCGGGTGGATTGCATGATTGTCGCGCAGAGGACAGCTTCCCGCAGGCTGAGGGACGAGACACCGCCGCACCGCACGGCGGCGGACGACCAGGAGGAGAGCTTGATGACCGAGTCAGGAAAAGTGGCCACCGTCTCGCTGGATGGAAAGACAGCGACGCTGCCGGTCCTTTCGGGAACGCTGGGGCCGGAGGTGCTGGACGTGCGCAGGATCGCCGCCGATCTGGGGGTGTTCACCTTCGATCCCGGCTATGGCGAGACCGCATCATGCGAAAGCCGGATCACCTTCATCGACGGCGGAAAGGGGGTTTTGCTGCATCGGGGCTATCCGATCTCGCAACTGGCGGAGCAGGCGACCTTCACCGAGGTGGCGTACCTGCTGCTGAACGGCGAATTGCCGAACCGCGCGCAGCATGACGCCTTTGTCGCGACCATCCAGACGCATACCCTATTGCACGAACAAATCCGCAATTTCTTCAACGGCTTCCGTCGCGACGCGCATCCGATGGCGATCCTGTGCGGGACGGTCGGCGCATTGTCGGCCTTCTACCATGAAGGCATCGACATCTCGAACGAGGCCAGCCGCACCCTGTCGGCCATGCGCCTGATCGCCAAGCTGCCGACGATCGCGGCCTGGGCGTACAAATATACGCAGGGCGAGGCGTTCGTGTATCCGCGCAACGACCTGACCTATGCCGAGAACTTCCTGTCGATGATGTTCGCGCATCCGTCGGAGCCGTACAAGGTCAATCCGGTGCTGGCGCGCGCCATGGATCGCATTTTGATCCTGCATGCCGATCATGAGCAGAACGCCTCGACCTCGACCGTGCGGCTGGCCGGTTCGACCGGCGCCAACCCGTTTGCCTGCATCGCCGCCGGGATCGCCGCCCTGTGGGGCCCCGCCCATGGCGGGGCGAACGAGGCCGTGCTGAAGATGCTGGCCGAGATCGGCAGCAAGGAGAACATTCCCGACTTCATCGACAAGGTGAAGGACCGCAACAGCGGGGTGCGCCTGATGGGTTTCGGGCACCGGGTCTACAAGAATTTCGATCCGCGCGCGAAGATCATGCAGGCGACCTGCCATGAGGTGCTGGGCGAACTGGGGGTCAAGGACGATCCGTTGCTGGACCTGGCCATCGAACTGGAAAAGATCGCGATCCACGACGAATATTTCGTCAAGCGCAGCCTGTATCCGAATGTCGATTTCTATTCGGGCATCATCCTGAAGGCGATGGGCATTCCGACCAGCATGTTCACCGTGCTGTTCGCGGTGGCGCGTACCGTGGGCTGGATCAGCCAATGGAAGGAAATGATCGAGGAGCCGGCCCAGCGGATCGGCCGTCCGCGCCAGCTTTATACCGGCTCGGCGCAGCGCGATTTCGTGCCGTTCGACCAGCGCGGCTGACGGGACCGGGCGGCCTGTGGCCGCCCTGCCCTATGCCCTCCTCCCCGGCGCGGCTAGGGCTGCGCCGCTCGGGACGCAGATCAATTACATTCGCACCCTTGGGTCGGGCCCTTGTCGCGGCGGATGATGTGGTGATCGATCCACTCGGAGACCAGGCGCCGTGCCTCGTTCAGCGAGGCCTCGGGATGGTGGATGCGGTATAAGGTGGTGCAGGCGTGAAAGGCCGACACGTCGCCGGTCCCGATTTCGCGCAGTTCCTGGTACGCGGTCACGACCGCGCGTTCGCAATTCCGCACAATCCGGCCGGTCTCGACGCTCACAATGCCCATCCTTAATTTTGAGAACGATATTTGAGAATGATTTGCAACATGTGAGATATTACCGGCTGGCCGGACGGCAGGCAAGGAAAACCCCGCCGGCGCGCCAGCGCGGGATGCCGCGGCAATTGCCGCCGAACGATGGATTTTCGCATGCGTTCCCGCTAAAGCCACGGAATCTTACGCGCTATGCCCAGATGCGCTATGCCCAGACCGGAGTACCAGGCAGCATGAACGAATCGACAGGATACGGCACCGGCGTCTCGTCCGGTTCCACAGCGTGGGATCGCGACGCGGCGCTGACCACCGCGAAGCTGCTGCTGGAGATCAAGGCCGTGAATTTCCGGCCGGAGGAACCCTACACCCTGACTTCGGGCTGGAAGTCGCCCGTCTATATCGACTGCCGGCGCATCATCTTCTTCCCGCGCGCCAGAAAAAAGATCGTCGAGCTGGGGGTCGAGAAGATCGGCCGCCATGTCGGATATGAGAGCATCGACGCCGTGGTGGGGGGCGAGACCGCCGGCATTCCGTTCGCCGCGTGGATCGCCGACCGGATGATGGCGCCCATGGCCTATGTCCGCAAGAAGCCCAAGGGATTCGGCCGGAACGCGCAGATCGAGGGCGACGTGCCCGAGGGCATGCGCACGCTGCTGGTCGAGGACCTGACGACCGACGGATCGTCCAAGATCCGCTTCGCCCGCGCCCTGCGCGACGCCGGGGCCATTGTCGACCATACGTTCGTCGTCTTCTTCTATGGCGTGTTTCCGGGATCGCTGCGGACGCTGGCGGACATGAACATCGCGCTGCATGCGCTGTGCACCTGGTGGGACGTGCTGGAAGCCTGCGCCGGGCAGCCCTATTTCTCGGAAAAGGCGGCGGCCGAGGTCCGGCGCTTCCTGGAAGATCCGTGCGGCTGGTCGGCGCGCCATGGCGGGGTGGCCAGCGCCGAGGAAGCTCTGGCATTCAAGGGTGCATCGCAGAGCCAGGGCTGACGATCGCCCATGCCGCCCGCCGCCGCACCGCGGATCCTGGCATTCGATTCCGGCATCGGCGGGTTCGGCATCGTCCGCGCCCTGCGGACGCGGCTGCCCGGCGTGCCGGTCGATTACCTGGCCGACACGGCGGTCTATCCCTATGGCGAGCAGCCCGACCAGGCCTTGGTCCGGCGGATCGTGGCGCTGGTCGGCCGGGCGATCGCGCACACGTCGCCGGACGTGGTGGTCATAGCCTGCAATACGGCCAGCACCCTGGCCCTGGGAGCGTTGCGCGCGCAGTATGCGACGCCCTTCGTCGGGTGCGTGCCCCCCATAAAATGGGCGGGCGAGCTGAGCCGGACGCGGACCATCGGCCTGCTGGCGACGCGGGCGACGGTCGGACGTCCCTATGTCAGTGAATTGCAGCGGCGCTATGCCCCGGACTGCACGTTGCTGGCCCATGGCGCGCGCGGCCTGGCCGACCTGGCCGAGCGGGCGTTCCGGGGGCATGCGATTCCGCAGGAGGCCATCCGGCGCGAACTGGACGGGCTGTTCGGCCAGCCGGGCGGAGGCGCGATCGACGTCGTGGGGATCGGCTGCACCCATTACACGTTCCTGATGGAGCAGCTCCGCGCGGCCTCCCCTCGGGGGACAACCTGGCTCGACCCCGCCGATGCCGTGGCGCGGCAGGCCGCGGCCGTCCTGGAGGGCCTGCCGCACGGGACGCGGGACGCGGCCGGCGGCATCCAGGCCAGGCCCGAGACCGCCTATTTTACCGCCATGCCCGAGGAATGCGCACGTCTGACCGCCGCCATCGCGCCGTTGGGCTATGCCCCCCCTGCCCTGTTCACGATGCAAGCGGCGCACTCGGCAGAGTGACCTGCCGCAGCGACCTGCACGGCCGACGAATGGAACCGGACGATATAGCCCTGCGATGGTCCCACCGTGCGGGGCGGGACATCAGCTTCCGCGACTGACGGTGTAGGCGGCGGTATCCTGCAGCAGCCGGCGCAGATGGCTGTCGGGGAAGATGTCCAGCGCCGCATGCGCCGCCCGTGCGTAGGTGGCGGCGCGATCCAGGGTGGTTTCGATCGCGTCCGTCCGGGCGATCAGGTCCAGCGCGTGGTCCAGGTCTTCGGGCGTCTGTTCGCTGTCTTCGATCACCCGGCGCCAGAACCGGCGGTCCTCCTCGGTGCCGGCCGCGTAGGCGGCCAGGACCGGCAGAGTGATCTTGCCCTCGCGGAAATCGTCGCCGACCGTCTTGCCCAGCACGGCCTGGTCCGCCGCGTAGTCCAGCGCGTCGTCCACAAGCTGGAAGGCCATGCCCAGATTGGTGCCGTAGGCTTCCAGCGCCAATTCCTCGGCCTCGGGCCGCGCGGCGACGACGGCGCCGACGCGGCAGGCGGCGGCGAACAGGGCGGCGGTCTTGCCGTGGATGACCTCCAGATACTGGTCGACCGAGGTCGAGAGGTCATTCTGCGTGGACATCTGCAGGACCTCGCCCTCGGAAATCGTGGCCGAGGCCGAGGAGAGGATCTGCATCACCTTCAGCGAGCCGTCGTCGGTCATCAACTGGAAGGCGCGCGCGAACAGGAAATCGCCGACCAGCACCGAGGCCTTGTTGCCGAACACGGCATTGGCGCTGGCCAGGCCGCGGCGCAACTGGCTTTCATCGACGACGTCGTCATGCAGCAAGGTCGCGGTGTGGATGAATTCGACGCAGGCGGCCAGGCCGACATGGCGCTGATTCGCGTCGTCGGCCGGGTAGCCGCACAGTCGCGCCGAGGCCAGGGTCAGGAGCGGGCGCAGCCGCTTGCCGCCGGCGGCCACCAGATGGGCCGCCAGTTGCGGGATCAGCGCGACCGGACTGTCCATCCTGGCCACGATCGCGTGGTTGCATGCGGCCATGTCGTCGGCGAGATAGTCCGACAAGGCGCGCAACGCCGTCTCGGCACCGTTAGCCGATGGTTTACCGGCCCCGGTATTCTTCGCGTTTGCCGATTTCTCGGAATCCGGCAGAGTGACTGCGACGCCCAAAAGGTTAAACTCCCCGGTTCCGTAGGGTTGGTCTGCAGAACATATGAGCGGCGCGGGTATGACGGTCAAGCCGAAGGACGTAATGGCGGAAACGGAACACGCGGCCGGGGTGGACGAGAACCTGCCGTCCGCGTCCCCCGATCCGGCGGCAATCGGCGCCGGATCCCTGCTGGGTGGCCGCATCCTCTATCGCCAGTATCGCGACGGCTATCGCACCGGGCTGGAGCCCGTGCTGATGGCGGCCGCCATTCCGGCCCGGCCTGGCGAGCGGGTGCTGGAGGGCGGATGCGGCGCGGGAGCCGGGTTGATGTGCCTGGCCCATCGCGTACCGGGCCTGTCCGGACTGGGACTGGAACGCGATGCCCGGACGGCGCTGCTGGCGGAAGCGAATTTTGCGCAGAACGGCTTCGACCGTCTGCGGGTCGTCCAGGCCGCCCTGCCCGCCTTGCCCGGCCTGCCCGATTTTCCGCCCGATGGCGGCCGCTTCGACCACGCCTTCGCCAATCCGCCCTGGCATTGCGCCGATTCGACGCCGTCGCCCGATGCGCGGCGGGACCTGGCCCGGCGCGTGGAATCGCGGGACATGATCGCACTCTGGGTCCGCTGCCTGGGGCGGCAGGTGCGGCACCGCGGCACGCTGACGCTGGCGCTGCCGGCGGCGTTGCTGGATTGCGCGATCGCCGCGATGCGCGACAACGCGATCGGCAGCCTGTCGCTGTTCCCCTTCTGGCCCAAGACCGGGCGGCCGGCGCGAATCATGCTGGTACAGGGTCGAATCGGCGGCCGGGGACCGGCCGTCCTGCATCCGGGCCTGGTCCTGCATCGGGAAGACGGATGTTTTACGCCGCAGGCGCAGTCGGTCCTGCGCGACGGCGCCGCGCTGTGCGATCCGCCGGGCGGATGACGCGACGGCATGCCGTCCCGGGGGCGTACCTCTTGCAAGGCAAGGCGAGGGCGCTGCCCTCGACCCGCAAATGGTCGCAGACCCCGTTCTCTGAAGAGGCGCGTGCCGAAAAGGGGCCGTGGGACGGTCAGCCGTTCACCGATATTACTGGAAGACGCTCTCTTCGAACGCTTCTTCCCACGAGCCGCTCGTCGAGGCACGGCTATATTCCGTGGCGCGATTTTCGAAGAAATTCGTGTGTTCGACGGCGTTCAGCATGTCGTCCAGCCAGGGCAGCGGATTGCCGGGGACGTCGTAGAGCGCATCCAGGCCCAACTGGTTCAGGCGCCGGTCGGCGATGAAGCGGATATAGGTCTTGACCAGGTCGGCATCCAGCCCTTCGACCGAACCCATTTCGAAGGACAGGTCGATGAATGCGTCCTCGTGCTCGACGATGTCGCGACAGATCTGCCGGATGTCCTCGCGCAGTTTTTCAGTCCAGATTTCCGGGTTTTCCTGGATGAAGACGCGGAACAGCCGGGCCATCGACAGGCAGTGCAGGGTTTCGTCGCGCACCGACCACGAGACGATCTGCCCCATGCCCTTGAGCTTGTTGAAACGGGGGAAGTTCAACAGGATCGCGAAGGACGCGAAAAGCTGCAGCCCCTCGGTGAAGGCGCCGAACGCGGCCAGGGTACGGGCGATCTCGTATTTGCTGTCGACCGAGAAGCTTTGCATATAGTCATATTTATCCTTCATTTCCTTATATTTAAGGAAAGCGGAATACTCGGCCTCGGGCATGCCGATGGTGTCGAGCAGATGACTGTAGGCGGCGATGTGAATCGTTTCGATATTCGAAAACGCGGACAGCATCATCAGCACTTCGGTCGGTTTGAAGACCCGGCTGTAATGCTTCATGTAGCAATTATTCACCTCGACGTCCGACTGCGTGAAGAAGCGGAAGATCTGGGTGACCAGGTGCCGTTCGCTTTCCGTCAGGGTGCGGTGCCAGTCCTTGACGTCGTCGGCGAGCGGCACCTCCTCGGGCAGCCAGTGGACGCGCTGCTGGGTCAGCCAGGCATCGTAGGCCCAAGGGTAGCGAAACGGCTTGTAGACCGGATTGGCCGTGAGCAGGTCGAAATGCGGCTCGCCCCCGGTTTCGGGTGCGTTCTGGGTCTCGGTCATGTGGTACTCTCCGCGATGCCGACGGCCGGATCAGATGTCCGGCCGCATTGGATCCACCTGAGCTGGATCCGCCTTACTGGCAGGCCAGGCATTCCTCATAATTGGTCGTCGATGCCGGGGCGGCAACGGGGGGGGCGGGCTCGGGCTCGCCGGCCATGATGTCGCTCTTGCCCACCATGTTGCTGACTGCGTCGGCGCGCTGGATGGACAGCGAACGGCAGTAATAGAGCGACTTCACGCCCCTCTTCCAGGCCATGTAGTGGATCTGGTGCAGGTCGCGCTTGTGCACGTTGGCCGGCAGGAACAGGTTGATCGACTGGGCCTGGCAGATATACGGCGCGCGGTCGGCGGCGTGTTCGATCACCCAGCGCTGATCCAGTTCGAACGCGGTCTTGAACACGTCCTTTTCCTGCTGCGTCAGGAAGTCCAGATGCTGGACGCTGCCCTTGTTCAGGGTGATCGAGGACCAGACATCGTCGGTGTTCCGGCCCTTGTCGATCAGCAGCTTGAGCAGGTGCCGGTTGCGCACGGTAAACGAGCCGGACAGCGTCTTCTGCAGGAAGACGTTGGCGGCGATCGGTTCGATGCCGGGGCTGGAATTGCCGGCGATGATCGAAATCGACGCGGTCGGCGCGATGGCCAGCTTGTTGGAGAAACGCTCCATCATGCCGTATTCGGCCGCGTCGGGGCACGGGCCGCGCAGTTCGGCCAGCTTGCGCGAGGCGGCGTCGGCCTGCTGACGGATATGCTTGAAGATCCGCTTGTTCCAGACCTTGGCGACCACGCTTTCGAACGGGACGTCATTGGCCTGCAGGAAGGAATGGAAGCCCATGACCCCCAGGCCGACCGAACGCTCGCGCGCGGCGGCGTATTTCGCGCGCTCCATGTCGTCGGGCGCGCGGTCGATGAAGTCCTGCAGCACGTTGTCGAGGAACAGCATCACGTCCTCGATGAAGCGCGGGTCGTCCTTCCACTCCTCCCAGGTTTCCAGGTTGAGCGAGGACAGGCAGCAGACCGCCGTCCGCTCCTTGCCATGGTGATCCATGCCCGTGGGCAGTGTGATCTCGGCACACAGATTGGAGGTCTTGACCTCGAGCCCCGCGAGCTTGTGGTGCTCGGGCCGCGCGTTGTTCACGTGGTCGGAATAAATGATGTAGGGCTCGCCCTGCTCCATCCGCGCGGTCAGGATGCGGATCCACAGCGAACGGGCCGAAATCTTGCGGATATGTGCGCCGTCCTTGGGCGACAGCAGCGCCCATTCCGCGTCCTCGGCCACCGCGCGCATAAACGCGTCGGACACCAGCACGCCGTGATGCAGGTTCAGCGCCTTGCGGTTCGGGTCGCCGCCGGTGGGGCGGCGGATTTCGATGAATTCCTCGATTTCCGGATGCCAGACCGGCAAATAGACGGCGGCCGAGCCACGGCGCAGCGAGCCCTGGCTGATGGCCAGGGTCAGGCTGTCCATCACGCGGATGAAGGGAATGACGCCCGACGTCTTGCCATTGCGGCCAACATTCTCGCCGATCGAGCGCAGATTGCCCCAGTAGGAGCCGATGCCGCCCCCCTTGGAGGCCAGCCAGACATTTTCGTTCCACAGGTCGACGATGCCGCGCAGGCTGTCGTTCGCCTCGTTCAGGAAGCAGGAGATCGGCAGGCCGCGCGTCGTGCCGCCATTGGACAGGACGGGCGTGGCCGGCATGAACCAGTGGCGCGAGATATAGTCGTACAGCCGCTGGGCGTGGCCGGCATCGGCGCCGTAATAGGATGCGACGCGGCCGAACAGGTCCTGGTAGCTTTCGCCTTCGAGCAGATAGCGATTATCGAGCGTCGCCTTGCCGAAGGGCGTGAGCAATGCGTCGCGCGCGCGATTCACCCGCACCGGGTGATGGCCGGGGAGCTGCACCACATCATCGAACATGTCCTGGTTCATGTCCCGAGCCTGGGCTCCGTCGCGATCCTGAAACAGGTCGCGCTCTTCGGCGGGACGATCAGATACAGTTCCGGATATGTCGTCCAGGCTCATGCATCATCTCCGTGGAAATCGCCGGGAGCGGGCTACGCCACCTCGTCCCTTGTTTTGATTATGCCCCTATATATCGCGTGCGGGCAACTGATGGGACACTAGATATATGAAGATCCTTAAACGGCAAGAGCGTGCCGGGACGACGGGAACAGGACTTTCCTCGGCTTTTGCAAAATCAAGAGGGAATCTTTTTTACCGGCCGCTTTCCCGCCGCCGTTCGCCCGCCGCGATCCGCGGCTGCGACTCGGGGCCGCCGCCGGGTTTCAGTCCGGAGCCATATCCGTTCACGCCGGTTCACGGATATGGCCCTAGTGTCCCGATTCCGAAATTCGCAAGCGAATTTCGGAATCGAAAAGACATTAGAATCAATATTTTAGTGGCCTGCTGATCCGAGAAATTCTCATAAGAATTTCTCGGGCAGGACACCTAGCTCATTATTTTATCGAGCATCTTTATCCGACCGCATGGGTCCATCGGAATCAGGACATCAGGCCGGTTTCCGTCCAGCGCGCGGTCGCCTGGTCGTCCGAACAGCGGGCTTCGACCCAGTTCGTGCGCCCATCGGCATAATCCTGCCGTTTCCAGAAGGGCGCGCGGGTCTTCAGCCAGTCGATGACGAATGCCGTGCCGTCCAGCGCCGCCGCGCGGTGGGGCGCGGCGCACAGGACCAGCACGATCGGCGCGCCGACCGGCAGGCGCCCCACGCGATGGATGACCGTGCAGGCCAGCAGACCGAATCGGGCGCCGGCCTGCCGGACGATTCGGGTCATCATGGACTCGGTCATGCCGGGATAATGTTCCAGCGTCAGGGCCTGCAGCCCGTCCTCGGCCCGCACCAGCCCGAGGAAGGCGCCGATTCCCCCGACATCGTGGCCGGCCTGCGCCAGATGCGCGATCTCGGCATCCAGCGAGAACGATTCGGGCTGGACCCGCACGTCGATCCGCATCGCCTAGCCCCCCGTCACCGGCGGGAAGAAGGCCAGTTCGTCGCCCGGCCGGACCGGGTCGTCCGGACCGGCGAATTCCTGGTTCACCGCACAGCGGATCGCGCCCGCCCCGGACGGGACGGAAGCCGGGCCGAAGAGCGCGCCGAGAGCCGCGTCACGCTGCCCGAGCGCCTGCATCACGTCGCGCACCGAGCAGCCCTGTGCGGGAATCGCGAGCGAATCCGTCGACCGGCCCAGCCGGTCGCGCAGCCATGCGAAATAGAGGATCGTCACCATGCCCACTCTCTTAGCGTCCTTGCCTGCGGGTTCCTATCTTGGCCCTGTCTTGGCCCTATCTTGGAGCGACAGCGGGTTCCGGAGCGGCGGGCGTGCCCTTCACCGTCCGTGTCGTGCCGTCCGGCGCGATGACCGTGCTGGTGCCGTCGCCGTTGGGAATGACGATGCCGGAATCGGATGGCGGGGGATAATCCGCAGGTGCGGCCTCCCCCTGCCCGGAGTCGGACAGGGGGACGCCTCCGCGGATTTCGGCCTGCTCGCCGGCGCTGATCGTCGCCCCTTCGGGCATTTCACGGCCGGAGGCGATGGCGGCACGCCCCGGCGAAGGCGGGCCGGCG